>JBFFQZ010000064.1:0-11696 GCA_041573235.1 Sulfitobacter sp.
CAGGCAGATCGTAAACGTCCTGCAAATGTTCTGTGAAGGTACCGGATTTCCGGGCCTCGCCGCCGCGCAACATCTTGCCGTCCAGCGTGCGCACCTCTTCGACGCCGCGCAGGATCCGGGCCAGCCGGATGCCGTGGTCCTGCGTGATGCGGCCCTGCCAGCCGCGCTCATACTCGAACGCGATCAGGTCAAGACGCGCGGCGACCTTGTCGGCCACCCCCTGCAGGTCACTGTCCACCGCACCTGGTACGAAAGCACCGGCGATTGCGGCCTGTTCCAGGATGTGGCGCGGATAATGGGTCGGAAACGCCTCGAGCACCCGGCGCATCTGGCGGGCCATGTCGACCACGCGCGCCAGGTCCTGGCCGGTAATCTCTTCGCCATTGCCCTGACGCAGCGTCGCGCCCTCAATCCCTTGCTGGATCAGATATTCTTCCATGGCGGCCTGGTCTTTCAGATAGACCTCGGATTTGCCGCGCGTCACCTTGTAGAGCGGTGGCTGGGCAATATAAAGATGTCCGTTTTCAATGAGTTCCGGCATCTGTCGATAGAAGAACGTGAGCAGAAGCGTCCGGATGTGCGCCCCGTCCACGTCAGCGTCGGTCATGATGACGATCTTGTGGTAGCGCAGCTTGTCGATGTTGAACTCGTCGCGACCGATCCCGGTGCCCAGCGCCATGACAAGGTTGCCGATCTCCTGAGAACCGAGCATGCGATCAAAGCGCGCACGCTCCACGTTCAGGATCTTGCCCTTGAGAGGAAGGATCGCCTGTGTCTGCCGGTCACGGCCCGTCTGCGCCGAACCCCCGGCGGAATCACCTTCCACCAGAAAGACTTCGGTCTTCGACGGGTCTTTTTCGGAACAATCCTTGAGCTTGCCTGCAAGGAAGTTCACATCCATAGCCGTCTTGCGCCGCGTCAGATCGCGCGCCTTACGGGCCGCTTCGCGTGCGTGCGCGGCTTCGATGATCTTGCTGACGACGATCCGCGCCTCGTTCGGGTTCTCCTCGAACCACTCGGCCAGCTTTTCGTTCATCAATCCTTCAACTGCGGGCCGCACTTCGGACGAGACGAGCTTGTCCTTGGTCTGGGACGAGAATTTCGGATCCGGCACCTTCACAGACAGCACACAGGTCAGACCCTCGCGCGCATCATCGCCGGTGAACGTGACCTTTTCCTTCTTCGCAATGCCGGAACTTTGGGCGTAGTTGTTGATGGTCCGGGTCAGCGCTCCGCGAAAGCCCGCCATATGCGTGCCGCCATCGCGCTGCGGGATGTTGTTGGTGAAGGGCAGGACATTTTCGTGATAGCTGTCGTTCCACCACATCGCGACTTCAACGCCGATATCGTCTTTTTCACCAGTGATGAAAATCGGCTCCGGCATGACGGAAGATTTATGCCGGTCCAGATATTTCACGAATTCCTTGACCCCACCTTCGTAAAACAGTTCGGTCTCCATCGGCTCCGCAGGGCGCTCGTCGCGCAGGATGATCCGCACACCGGAGTTCAGGAATGCCAGTTCCCGCAGACGTTTCTCCAACGTCTCGAAAGAGTATTCGAGATTTGAAAACGTCGAGGTCGAGGCCATGAAGCGCACTTCGGTCCCGGTGCGATCCGTCGGACCCAAGGCCTTCAGGTGCTCAACGGTAAAGCCACCTTCGAACCGCGCAACGTGCTCTTTACCTTCGCGCCAGATCCGCAGTTCGAGCCAGTCGGACAGTGCGTTGACCACCGAAACACCGACCCCGTGCAGGCCGCCCGACACCTTGTAGGAATTGCTGTCGAACTTCCCGCCCGCGTGCAGTTGGGTCATGATGACCTCGGCGGCGGAAACGCCTTCTTCCTCATGGATGCCCACCGGAATGCCGCGCCCGTTGTCAGACACCGAAACAGAGCTGTCTTCGTGGATCGTGACGGTGACCCGGTCCGCGTGACCGGCCAGCGCTTCGTCGATGCCGTTGTCGACCACCTCATAGACCATGTGGTGCAGGCCAGAGCCGTCATCAGTGTCGCCGATATACATGCCGGGCCGCTTGCGTACAGCCTCCAACCCCTTGAGAACCTTGATGGAACTCGCGCCGTATTCTTCTGGGGTCTGCTCGGTGTCGGACATGTCGGTGATCCTGTTATTATACCCTCTGAACATAAGGTTTTCAGCAGGGATTGTCACGCAAATGACACAAGATTTTGTGGTGCGGTCAGCCGCCTGTCATACGTGGGCGGAAACGTTGGAGCAGCCATCGGTTTCGGTCACCAGAAGCGACTGTGCCCGGTCGCCCAATGCCTCGAAAAGCCCGTCGTCGGTTCCGGTCATCCAGGCCTGTGCACCCAAGGCCACAATCTCGTCATACAGCGCGGCGCGTCGCCCGGCGTCAAGATGGGCGGCGACCTCATCGAGCAACAGAAGCGGTGGCGCGCCGAAATCCGAAGCCAACGCCCGCGCATTGGCCAGAATGAGCGACACCAGAAGCGCCTTCTGCTCACCCGTGGAACATTCGCGTGCCGGAATACCCTTGGCCGCATAAGTCCCGTCCAGATCCGCCCGGTGCGGCCCGATCAGGGTTCGCCCCGCTGCAAGATCGCGCATCCGGTTGTCCGCGAGCACCGCACGCATGTCGTCCGCTTGTTCGGGCATTTCACAGCACAGGACAAGCGACGCTGTGGGAAATGCGGTTTCGGCCGCATCCTGCGCCGCAGACAGCGCGGCCAGCGCCTGCAACCTGTTGTGATGGATGGCGACGCCCGCCTCGGCCATACGCGCTTCGAGGGCCGCGTACCACGACGGTTCTCGCACCATGTCCTTGAGAAGCCGGTTGCGCTCGCGCATGGCCTTTTCATAGGTCAGCGACAGTTCGGCGTGGTCCGGCAAAAAGCTGAGCGTCATCCGGTCGAGAAACCGCCGCCGTCCCTCCGCGCCCTCGATCCACAGCCGGTCCATCGACGGGATCAGCCACAAGACCCGAGCGATCCGACCCAACGCGGTTTGCGCCGCAGGCTTGCCGTCGATCCGCACCTGTCGCGCCGCACCTTTTTCAGAGGTCACGTCGATCTCGCTCACACCCAATGGTCCGTGCAGCACGGCGCTGACCTTCCAGCCGATCGCCTCGGGCTTGCGGGTCATGTCCTCGGCGCTGGCCCGCCGCAATCCACGTCCGGGCGACAGCAATGAAACCGCCTCAAGAATATTCGTCTTGCCTGCGCCGTTGTTACCGTGAATCGCCACGGGGCGAGCGTCCAAAGTCAGCTCCGCCCGCCTGTGAGACCGGAAATGGCTCAGTGTAAGATTGGAAACGAAAAGCTCCGCCATCTACCGTGGCCGTTTTCTTTCAAAGAAAACGAACCGGAATTTTTGAAAAATTCCGATCCCCTCAAACACGCATTGGCATGACAACGTAAACGGCAGACAGGTCATCACCCTCACGCATCAGCGTTGGATCACCCGATGAGTTGAACAGGAATACCGCGTTCTCGCGATCCACCTGGCTGGCGATCTCCAACAGGTACTTTGCGTTGAACCCGATCTCCAGCCGTTCGTCCCCATAGGCCACCGCCAGTTCCTCTTCAGCGGCCCCGCTGTCAGGCGCGTTTACCGACAGGATAAGACGGTCCTCATCAAGCTGCAGCTTCACCGCGCGCGATCGCTCAGACGACACTGTCGCGACCCTGTCCACCGCGCGGGCAAAATCTGCCGCATCCACCTCAAGCCTGCGCGTGTTTCCCTGCGGAATCACGCGCGTATAATCCGGGAAGGTGCCGTCGATGACCTTTGATGTCAGCGTGATCTCCGGCGTGGCAAAGCGCACCTTGGTCTCTGACACCGACACCGCGATGCTCATTTCGTCGTCATCCAGCAGCTTGCGCAACTCGCCTACCGTCTTGCGGGGCACGATCACACCGGGCATGTCCTCCGCACCTTGCGGCATTTCCGCATCGATGCGTGCCAGCCGGTGGCCATCGGTCGCAACACAGCGCAGCACCTTGCCGCCATCGCCATCGGCGATGTGCATGTACACACCGTTCAGGTAATACCGTGTCTCTTCCGTCGAGATCGCGAATTTCGACTTGTCAAACAGCCGCCGCAACACTGCCGCATTGGCCGAGAAATTCGACGCATACTCGGACGACGCCATCACCGGGAAGTCTTCCTTGGGCAATGTGGCCAGCGAAAAATTCGAGCGCCCGGCCTCAACCGTCAACCGCCCCGCAGCTGTGTCCGCAGTCAGCGACACCAGCGATCCATCCGGCAGCTTGCGTACGATTTCGTGCAGTGTCGTCGCCGCCACCGTCGTCGCGCCCGCGCGTTCGACCTGTGCAGCCGCCTTGTCCACGACCTCGATGTCCAGGTCAGTCGCGCGGAACGACACCTCGTTGCCCTCCGCCTCGATCAGGACATTGGCAAGGATAGGGATGGTATTGCGCCGCTCGACCACGGATTGGGCCTGCGATACGGCCTTGAGCAACGCTGCGCGTTCAATGCTGAATTTCATTTGCCTCACTCCACTAAGCCGGGACCGGCACGTTACCCCGAATCCACGCGACCACAAGAGGATTTGACCACAAACGTCAAAAGGCAGCCCTGTCGGGGGCCGCCCTGTGGCATCGGTGCACCTGCCTTAGGCTTCGAGTGACCGCCGCAGCAGTTCCAGATCCTCGGCAATCTGCCCGTCAGTGACCTTCAACTCTTCGATCCGCTTTACGCCATGCATCACCGTGGTGTGATCCCGACCCCCGAACCGGCGGCCGATTTCGGGCAGTGAGCGGCTGGTCATATGCTTGCACAGGTACATCGCGACCTGCCGCGGCCGCGCGTAGCTGCGCAGACGCTTGGGTCCGATCATGTCGCTCAGTCGGATATTGTAGTGGTCCGATACCTTGCGCTGAATTTCTTCCACGGTGATCTTGCGCTCGGACGCGCGCAGCACATCGGCCAGGCAATCCTGCGTCAGATCCATATCGATCCTGCGCCCCACAAGCGACGCAAAGGCAAACAGACGGGTCAAAGCGCCTTCAAGCACCCGCACATTGGTCGAGATTCGGTGCGCCAGGAATTCCAGGATGCCACCGTCCATCTCAAGTTCGGGATAGGACGCCCGGTGGCTGTCCACCTTGTTTTGCAGAATACCGAGACGCAGCTCATAGTCGGTGGGATGAAGGTCGACCACGAGACCGCATTGCAGGCGGGATTTCACCCGATCCTCAAGATCCTTGATTTCCTGCGGAGCGCGGTCCGCGGAGATGATGATCTGTTTGTTCTGATCCACGAGCGCGTTGAACGTGTGAAAGAATTCTTCCTGCGTACTCTCCTTGCCCGCGATGAACTGCACGTCGTCCACCATCAGAACATCGACAGATCGGAATATTTCCTTGAAATCCATCATCTTGCGGTCACGCAAAGCCTGCACGAACCGGTACATGAACTGTTCTGCG
This sequence comes from Sulfitobacter sp., assembly GCA_041573235.1. Lineage (GTDB taxonomy): Bacteria > Pseudomonadota > Alphaproteobacteria > Rhodobacterales > Rhodobacteraceae > Sulfitobacter. Next base: position 5,428 of record JBFFQZ010000064.1, read on the forward strand.
GACAGGTAGAGCACGTTTAACTCCGGCTTGCGCGCCTTCAGCTCCTGCGCGATCGCGTGCATCAGGTGCGTCTTGCCCAGGCCAACCCCGCCATAGAGAAACAGCGGGTTGAAGGTCACCGGTCCACCCTCGGCGACACGCCTTGCGGCCGCATGGGCCAACTCGTTCGGCTTGCCCACAACAAAGGTATCGAAGGTAAAGCGACGCTCAAGAGGGGCAGCGTAGGTGTCGCTGCCGGACTTCACCACCGGGCGCGGCTTGGGCGTTTCGACGGTGGGCGTGGGTGCTGCAGACGAACGGTTGGCAACGGAAAAATTCAGGCGCGAGACGGTTGCATCAAACGCTTTCATTTCGTGCAGGATCAGGTCCGAGAAATTCTGGCTGACGTAATTGCCGAAAAACGTGGTTGGAACATTCAGTGTCGCGATGCCGTCTTCTGCATGTCCCAGGCGCAATGGATCGATCCACGTCGTATAATTGTTCTGCCCGATCGTCTTGAGAAGCCGCTGTTTGACGTTGCCCCATTCATCGCGTGTCATACCTGTCTTACCACCATCACTATGTCGCATCTGCGACAGTCCCTCGACATGAATCCACAAGACAAAACAAGACCGCCCCGGTCCCCGCGGGTCCGGCCCTTGTCCAATGGACTTTTAGAAAGATGCCATCCCCATCGAGAACAGATTGCACCCAATGCGACCGAACGGCATCGTTCGATTTGACGTGTGACAGGGCCAATGTGCCGACAGCATCATTCGCATTTCTCACCGAATACCCGAAAAGGATATCCGGAAGAGCCCACTGGATCAGCCGCTAGCTCTAGCAAACATAGCGACGATGTTCAGGGCCTGTCCCCCCGCGATGTGAATCGCTGACATCGTCTTAGCAAGCTGTCGATGGCTGCATCAATGTATCTTATTTGTTGACTCTGTGATTGCTGGAAAAGAATCTCTCGGGTCCGTGATCAGGGACCAAAATGCAACAAAGGCGCCCCGAAAAGGGACGCCTTTGATTCTGTCGACTGGACGGGTTCAGGCGATCGCCTTGACCCGTGCAGCGAGGCGCGAAATCTTGCGCGATGCGGTGTTCTTGTGGAACACGCCTTTGGTCACGCCGCGCATCAGTTCAGGCTGGGCTGCCCGCAATGCTGCGACCGCATCTTCCTTGTTGCCCGATTCGATCGCTTCTTCGACCTTGCGCAGATAGGTGCGGATGCGCGAGCGACGCGCCTTGTTTACGGCAAAACGCTTTTCGTTCTGACGTGCCCGTTTCTTGGACTGTGGGGAGTTGGCCATTGCTGATCACCTTTCGTGAATTCCGAGTATAGATAAAGCGTGATGCCAAACCCGGACCGGATAAAACCGGTAAGGTGATTCTAGCCAGAGCGGGCTGCACGCGCATGTATGAGGGGCCTATAGCGGGATTTGGCCCGGGTTGTAAAGGCATGGGAGGCCCAAGTCTGAGGCGGCCAGGCCGGAGCGGCAAGAGCCAGTCCTGCTCAGGCGGCGGCGCTTTCTGAATCCTGCCATTCCTCCTGGGTTCTGGTTCGTTCGCGGATCGTGTAGATTTCCAGCGCGCAGCCCAGGACCTGCGCTTCGCCATCCATCTCGGCGCTCAACGCTGTCAGCTCTTCGGCCATGACGGCATTGTGCTGGGTCGCGTCATTGAGATTGGCAAGAGACTGCGTGATATCGACCAGACTGCTTGCCTGTTTCCTGTTTGCGTTCGAGATAACCGTGATCAGGTCGCTCGTGGCCGTAATGAATTGCGAGATTTCCAGCAACGCACTGCTGGCCCGGTCCACAATGTCCGCCCCGTCCCTGACCTGTTCCCCGCTTGTACTGATCAGCTCGCGTACCTTGTTCGCGGCTTCCGAGGTGCGTTGCGCAAGCACCCGGACTTCGGTCGCCACCACGGCAAATCCGCGTCCAGCTTCACCCGCCCGGGCCGCTTCGATGCTGGCGTTCAATGCCAACAGATTGGTCTGGAACGCGATGTCTTCTATCACGTTGATGATCGCCGCCACGGCGTCCGACGACTCCTGAATCTGTTTCATCGCCCGGACCGCATCGGCCATCAGGTCCCCGTTTTCCATCGCGCCCTTGCTGGCGATCTGCGCCTTGTCCCGTGCCGTGGACGAATCTGTGGCGCCTTTGTCCACCATCACGCTGAGGTTCCGCAGATCGCCTGTCGTGTTGCACAAAACGGTGGACTGTGTCTCTGCCCGCTCGGACAGATCTTGCGCCGAGGCAGACAGGGTTTTCGCTTTTCCGACAAATCCAGCCGAGGATTCGACAGCCGTGCCGAGCCCCGCGTTCAGGCTATCGAGCAGCATGTTGAAGTCGGATCTCATGCGCGCGAAATTCTCCGGAAAATCCGCTGCGATCTCGCAATCAAGATCGCCGCCCGCGAGGCGCTCAAGGTGCACCGCGAAAGCCTTGACGAACTCTTCAGCCTCCTCGTGGGCCTGCACGGCGACTGCGTGCGCCTCTTCGGATTCCCGCATCTGTGCCGCAAGCGCCACACGGTTTTTTTCGACCGCCTTGTCACCCTTCAGTCGTTGATTCAGGCTGAGCAACAAGGCGATAGTTTCGGCGACCACGACCACCGCATGTATCGCGGTGCGGATGATATTCTCCATTACGGTCGCTTCGGGATAGACCATCAGTGGAAAGACAAATGTGAATGACAGATGGTGCACTGCAACCAGGGCCGCTGAGAACAAAAGCGCAATCGGGCTGCCGATCGTCGAGATAATCGCCAGCGTGGCAAAGAACAGCATGTGCGAATCGAGCTGCCAGGGGTGCCCGGTCAGCGCTGTGGTTGTCAGGATGCTCTGTGCCACCAGAACGAACGACAGGACGTATTGCCGGGTTTCGATGCTGGTCATCCGTGATCCCAGCAGCAGGAGGCAAAGCGCTGCCGTAGTGCTCAGGAACACACCCCAGCTGACAAGGTCGTGGTTGATGTAGTGCGAAATCAGCGTGGGCACCGCCATCATGGCCCATGCAACGATCGTCGGGATCTTCATCCGGTCCTCTGGCGTCTGCGCCATGAATCCGGAGGCTCCCATTTCTGTATCTAGATTTTGCAAAGCCAGAGTATCCTTTCGCCGTTGATCACAAATAGCGCACCATTCCTGAACAAGGCTTCCAACTGCTGGCTGCCGGACAGATGCACCAAAACACCAAAGGGCGCGCGTAGCGGGGATATTTCCTGAACCTGCGCTTGGACCGCTACCTGATGGGCAGGCATGCCGAATGGACGGCCGATCACCAGCGCGATACCCCCTGCCTGCGGTGGCGACGATGCAATCAGTGCAAGCGCCGGAGAGCATGCCACAGCCAAGACCGCGATCAGAAGAAGGATTGATCTGCGCATAAAACCCCTTTGGAAAAGGGTTCTAGCGCGCAACTGTTAGGATTTTCTGAAAGCGGCCCGGCCGATCCGCCGGATACGCGCCGGGGCGCACGGGCCGGACACTGTGATCAACGGTCGCGGAACTGCGCTTCGCGCTTTTCGAGGAACGCGCTCATGCCTTCGGACTGATCTTCGGTCGCGAACAGCGAGTGGAACATGCGCCGCTCAAACAGCAGGCCTTCGCGCAGCGGCACCTCGTAGGCGCGGTTCACCGCCTCTTTCACCACCATCACCGAGATCATGGATTTCTCGGCGATCTTCTGGGCAGCGCCCATCGCTTCTTCCATCAGCTTTTTCACCGGCACGACGCGCGACGCAAGGCCCGAACGCTCGGCCTCCTGGGCGTCCATGAAACGGCCCGTCAGGTTCATGTCCATCGCCTTGGATTTGCCCACCAGCCGGGTCAGCCGCTGTGTGCCGCCGATGCCTGCGACAACGCCCAGGTTGATCTCGGGCTGGCCGAACTTCGCGCTTTCCGAACAGATGATGAAATCGCACATCATGGCAAGCTCGCAGCCGCCGCCCAGCGCATAGCCACTCACCGCGGCGATGATCGGCTTGCGGATGCGCATGATCTGGTCCGTTTCCGGCGTGAACAGATCGCCGGTGAAGGCCTCGACAAATGTCTTTTCGCGCATCATCGCGATGTCGGCACCCGCCGCAAACGCCTTCTCAGACCCGGTGATCACGATGCAGCGTACCTTGTCGTTTTCCTGACAGCCCTTCAGGCAGTCGGCAAGCTCGGACATCAGTTGATCATTCAGCGCGTTCAGCGCATCGGGCCGGTTCAGAGTGATCAGAGCCACGTGGTCTTCGACGTCCAGAATGATCGTTTCATAAGCCATGTCAGGCGGCCCTTTTACTGTTGATAAGACGCCTGTGCATACCACGCGGGCAGAGCGGATCAAGCTATCTTTGACACTTCGGGCAATAGAAAGACGACCGACCCGACTGCACGGCACGGGCAATGGTCCCGCCGCATCCGTCGCGTCGACATGGTGCGCCCTCGCGCCCGTAGACGTCGAAGGAATGTTGAAAATATCCAAGCTCGCCATCGGCTTGCCGGAAATCCCGCAGGCTGGATCCCCCTGCCTCGATCGCCTCGGAAAGCACGTCGCGGATGATCGGAACCATCCTCGCCACACGCGCCGTGCCAATGCGACCTGCCTTGCGTTTCGGGCTGATCCCTGCCCGAAAAAGCGTCTCGCAGACATAGATATTGCCCAGTCCCGCAACGATCCGCTGATCCAGCAGCGCGGATTTCACCGGTGTATTGCGCCCCTTGAAGGCCGCGACCAGAATCGCCTCGTGAAAATCATTGCCCAGGGGTTCGGGCCCCAGCACGTTGAGCAGCTTGTGCGCCTCCGCCGCGTCGGTGCGCATCAGGTCCATCGCCCCGAACCGGCGCGGGTCGTTGAACGTGATCCGCGCGCCATTCGCCATGTGAAACACCACATGGTCATGTTTTTCCACCGCCGGGTGGTCGTGCACGAACTGCCCCAGCGGATCGCCCGACACCAGCATGCGCCCCGACATCCCCAGATGCACCAGCAGAGTTTCCCCCGAACTCAGGTCCGCGAGGATATATTTCGACCGGCGCCGCAACCGCTCCACCCGCTGCCCGGTCAGCCGCTCGGCCATCCGGTCCGGGAACGGCCAGCGCAGGTCGGGCCGGTTCACGTCAGCGCGCGCGATCACCACGCCTTCCATCACCGGGGCCAGCCCCCGGCGGACGGTTTCGACTTCGGGCAATTCAGGCATGATCTCTCCCTGCGGCAAATGGCGGTTTGCACGTCTCCTTCTGAGGCTATATCCCCCCTAAGACAAGATCAGGACCAAACCCCATGACCGACAAGACGACGCACTTCGGCGCACAGACCATTCCCGAGGACGAGAAGGCCGGTAAGGTGCGCGAGCTGTTCTCGGACGTGGCCAATAAATACGACATCATGAATGACGTGATGAGCATGGGCATCCACCGTATCTGGAAAGAAGCGATGATGGACTGGCTCGCGCCGCGTCCCGGCCAACGGCTACTGGATGTGGCGGGCGGCACCGGCGACGTGTCGTTCAAGTTCCTGGGGCGCGCGGGCCACGGCCATGCCACCGTCTGCGACCTGACCGAAGGAATGCTGATCGAAGGTCGCAAACGCGCCGAGGCGGCCCGGATGGCCGACAGCCTCGACTGGATCGTCGGCGACGCCATGGCGCTGCCATTCGACGACAACAGCTTTGACGTCTACACCATCAGCTTCGGCATCCGGAACGTCACCCGCCCGCAAGAGGCCCTGAACGAGGCGTACCGCGTGCTCAAACCCGGTGGTCGGCTGATGGTGCTGGAGTTTTCGCAACTGCCCAACCCGATGATGCAGAAGGCCTATGACCTCTACAGTTTCAACGTGATACCCCGCATGGGGCAGGCAATCGCCAATGACAGGGATAGTTATCAGTACCTCGTTGAATCCATCCGCAACTTTCCGGATCAGGATACCTTCCTGAGTATGGTCCGCGCAGCCGGGTTCGAACAGGCCAAGTACCGCAACCTGACGATGGGCGTCGCTTGCCTGCACTCCGGCTGGAAGATCTAGATGCGCGGCCCGCACAACATCTGGCGGCTGGTCCGCACAGGCGCCACGCTGGAACGCACCGGCGCAATGAACTTTGTCCTCGATGCGTTCGAAGCGCCCAAGGCGGTTCGCCTTGTCGCCCGCGCGCTGGCCATTCCGTTCAAGCCGCTTGGGTACAAAGGCGACCCGACGCTGCCCGCAGCCGCCCGCGCGCTGACGGCGCTCGGCCCGGCCTATATCAAGTTCGGGCAGATCCTGTCGACCAGGCCGGACGTGGTGGGC
>JBFFQZ010000065.1:0-11694 GCA_041573235.1 Sulfitobacter sp.
GAAATGAAGCTGAACAGGATGATCAGAGCGGTCACTGACATCGAGCACAGCAGCAGGTTGGTCTTCGACCCCGTGGCCATCAGTCCGATCAACAAGAAGACAGTGCCAGCTATCCACGCCAGCCTGTAGCGTCGCCCGCAGGCCTGTGCAAAGACCAGCGGGAAAAGTGTTGAAATCGCAATGCCGAACTGGTTCGGGTTCTTGAAGAACCCTTCGGCGCGGTCATTGCCGCCGAAGATGCGTGCGTGCAGGTTAGGTTCGAAGAACGCGATGCTGGTCAGCGCACATACCACGATCAGCGACAGACACAGCGCGTCGATATAGCTTTGAAGTGTGTTCTTCGCCATCGTGGCATTGAACAAGGTGAAGAGCGCAAAGGCAGTGAGAAAGGAAATCACTGTGCGCATGACCCGAAAGGGGCGATCGGCGAAAAAAGCCGACAACAGCGCGCAGGCAACCAGTGCAACACTGACCAACAAGATCGCGACTGCCAGAAACGCTGCGCGATCGTCGAACGATACTTCGCCGCGACTGACAAAAGCCAGTGCCCAGATCGGGAGGCAAACCAGCATCAGCAACTGCCCTGGCGTTGCCCCGCCGGGCAATTCAACGATCCAGGGAAAGGAAATCAGAACAAAAAACGCGATTCCCAACACCCCAGACGCCTGCGCCAGGCGGTAGCCCGCGGCGATCTGGTATATGTTCTGGGATGTGGTCACTGTGTTTCCGGTCTTCAAATTTCGTCATCGAAGTTCCGCTCAAGTTGCCAGCGTCTCTTGAGCAAAGTAACAAAGGGACCGTCAAATTGGTCATCGCCCGTAACCTCCGTGTCGCGCCACTCGCGGAAAAGAGCCAGCATGCCGCCAAGAATGACCCCCGCTATTCCACCCATCAGGATCAACACCGTGTAATTGGGCCAGCTCGGACTGGGATCAGGGCGCGCGCGGGTCATCAGAACGACGGGGATCGACAGGGTCGAACGCCGCACAGTTTCCAGTTCTTTCAGATATTCGGCATAGAGGTTCTCGAAAACCCCTGCCTGGTATTCGATCTCGCGGATGTCGGACCACGCCTTGCTTCCCAGTAATTGCAACGCATCCGACAACTCCTGCGACAGGCTCTGACGGCGGGCCTGAACAACGATCTGTTCTTGTCTCAGTCCGATCAGCATGCTTTCGAGAACCCGCTCCAACTCGGCTCGCAATTCAGCCACCGACCGTTCCAATTGCAGAATGCTGCGCTCTGGCGCCGAGCGGGTGATCATCTCGTCCAACCGTTGCCGGGCTTCTGAATACGTCACATAGAGGTCGCGGGCCGGGACCGATTGCAACACGGCAGCCCGCAAGTTCTGTGGATCATCGATCTCCTGCAACAAGGCGACCCGGGCCTCGGTCGCGGCGGCGGTTGCGTCAATCTCGCTGAGGGCCACGTTCAGTTTGGCAATCCGCGCCTCGACATCCTGAAATCCGGCAGGGCCAAGCTGCGACTGCGCCTTGATCTCTCGCGACTGTTCGTAGGACGTGTTGACCAGCCTGTTCAATTCGTCTGCGCGATTTTCAATGAACGTCTCGATGCGGGTGTTCGCGCCACGCATCTCAGCGCTCATGCTGTCTATGAAGGCACTTGCAAAGGCATTGGCGATATCCGCAGCGCGCTGCGGCGACGAGGCCGTGTAGCCGATTTCGATCAAAGAGGTTTCGTCAATGCGCCGGACTTCGAGCTTGCCCTTCGCCCATGCGACAAGCAGTGTTTCGCGCTCGGCATCAGAAATAGGGGTTCGCGTCCCGATGCCCAATCGGTCTCGCAGGGCTGCCACGAATTCGACGAGCCGACCGCTGGTCAAGTCGCGCCCGGCGCCAAGATCAAGACGCCGGATCACCTCGGTCGCAATCTCGTCAGACTCCACGGTTGCCACATGTGACGCCAGCGCCACGTCCAATTCATCAGGCAGCAGACCGGCCTCGATGTTGATGCGGGCCAAGGCAGACGCCTTGTACTTGGGTTCTGAAAAAACGACGTAAGCAAAGCTGAGCAGCAAAAATATCGGCGGCAGCACAACAAGCGGTAAGAATTGCCGCTTCAGCAGGGCGATCAAGAACATTCGACCAAACGCCCTGAAACGGCCCGCGGCGCACTGAGAAACAAAATATGCATCTGCCCAAAAGGTCCTTAAAAAATAATGACAATAGGGGATTAGGTTACGATTGCTCCGGCATTCGTGCAAGTAAATGCAGCATTCGTGCTGGAACAGCTTCGGCACGGTGTTCGCCGCCGTGATCCGAAGAAGCCCAGCCAGCCGGATGCGACCCTGTTCGAACTGCCTGTGGCATCTGGACGAGGTTTTCTTGAAGATCGCCGGGAAGGGGGCTGTCTGGATCACGAGGGCGAGGTGCTGGAGGGTTGCGTCACGAAGTGTCGGGTCCGCAAGGCGGCGTTGAAATTACTCTGGAAATCAATGCGGCGATACGGCAGGCCGGGCGTGGTCGTGACCGGCAGGCTCCGCTTTATGGGGCCACGATGAAAGCCATCGGAAACGCTGGCCGCCGCTCTTGCCGAATGGTGTCAGCTTTGTGCAGTATGTTGGCGGCAGCCTGAGCATGGTTCGAACCTGTCTGACAGCACAATTTGGTATTTTGTCACATCAGCATTTCAAAGTTGAATTTTCACCGGACCTTGGTGCGGATAAATAAGAGAGGGACTATTCATGAGCTATTTCGAAGTGGACGTTTACTCGCGCAAAGTCACGACCAGGTCGGCCGAGGCCCAACTCTGGTTCGACCGAGGGCTTGTGTGGACGTATTCATACAACCATGAGCAGGCCATCGAGTGCTTCCAGAAGTCGCTGGAGCACGATCCTGATTGTGCAATGGCCCATTGGGGCATCGCATATGCAATCGGGCCAAACTATAATTTGGAATGGTGGATGATGGATCCGGCCACCAAGTCGAATGCGCTGGCAATGGCATACGACAACACACAGGCGGCGCTTGCTCTTGTCGACAAGGTCACACCTCCGGAACGTGCGCTGATCACGGCGCTACCGGCCCGTTACCCCCAGCGCCAGCCAATCGATGAGCAAAGGCCGTGGAACGATGACTTTGCGGCCGCGATGAAGAAGGCTTATGAAGCGCATCCGAATGACATCGATGTTGCCACGGTCTATGTGGAGTCGATCCTGAACCAGACTCCCTGGAAAATGTGGGACATCTGGAAAAACACGGTCGCCGATGGGGCCGCCACGGTCGAGGCGCAGAAGGTGCTTGAAAGCTTCGTGGATACCGCCCAAGGCCGCGCACATCCCGGCATTCTTCACCTGTACGTTCACCTTATGGAAATGTCGCCAACCCCTGAGAAGGCGCTGATGGCCGGTGACTACCTGCGCGAACTGGTGCCTGATGCCGGTCACCTGATCCACATGCCGACACATATCGATATTCAATGCGGCGAATACCGTGACACCCTGTACTGGAATCGGAAGGGCATTGAGGCCGATCTCAAGATCGCCGAACGTCAGGGGCGCATGAATTTCTACACAGCCTACCGTGTCCATAATTACCATTTCGCCATTTACGGGGCAATGTTCCTCGGCCAATACGAACCGGCGATGGCCGCCGCAGAAGAGATGATCCGTGAAATACCCGTGGACCTGCTGAAGATGGAGAGCCCGCCGATGGCGGATTTTCTGGAAAGCTACATCTCCATGAAGACCCACGTTCAGATCCGTTTCGGCAAATGGCGTGACATCATTTCCGAACCGCTGCCCGCTGATCAGAAGCTCTACTGCTACACGATCGCCTCTCTACATTATGCCAAAGCCGTGGCGCATGCTGCGCTGGGCGACGTGCCAAACTCCGAAGCCGAACGGGCCAGATTCATGGAAGCACGCGCCAAGGTGCCAAAAAGCCGCTATCTTCACAACAACCGCTGTATCGATCTGCTGGATGTGGCAGAGCAGATGTTGGATGGTGAACTTGAATACCGGAAAGGCAATCATGACGCCGCCTTCTCGCATCTGCGAAAGGCGATCTGTTTTGAGGATGCTCTGGCCTATGATGAACCCTGGGGTTGGATTCAGCCCGTGCGCCATGCGCTCGGCGCCCTGACACTTGAACAAGGGCGGGTTGAAGAGGCCGAACAGGCCTATCGCGAAGATCTTGGGCTGGCCGGTAGCCTGCCGCGTGCTTGTATTCATCCCGACAACATCTGGAGCTTGAAGGGCCTGGACGAATGTCTGCGCCGCCGCGGCGCGGACGACACGTCAGAAGCAAAACTGATCCGCCAACGTCTGGACCTGGCATCAGCCAGATCCGACCTGCCCGTCGGCGCGTCCTGTCATTGCGCCCAGGCAGCCATGGAGGCGATGGTTGCGGAATAGACACCGGACGTTCGGAGGGCCTTGTCGGAACAACTTTTCCTGAGCGGGGCAGGGCGGTCCTCCTTTCGCAGGACAAAGGCGTGCAGCTCGCCCGAAGCTTGGGGCACCGCCAGATGCATGCGTTATGGAATGTTGGACATACCACCCCTCAAGATATCGGGTATGTCGGTTCGAAGATCTCTCCGACAGGCGGGTGGTTGAGGGTCCGGTCCGGATATTGCGCCACAAGTCTGTCGAACTGGGTTTGCGCACGGTTTCGCATCTGGTCGTGATCGGCCCCCGGGATAATCCCGTCTCGCATCACGATTCTGCCGTCGATGACCACGGTGCGGACGTCGCGTCCCGATCCGTTCAGGACAATGGTCTGAATTGGATCGATTACCTGCCCCATGGCGGGATCCTGCAGTCCGATAACGGTGATGTCGGCACGGGCGCCAGGTGCCAGCCGCCCCAGGTCAGTACGCCCCAGTGCCTTGGCTCCCCCCAATGTCGCAGCATCATACATGTCGCTGGTACTGACAGCCTGCGCGCTGGCCTCGGTGATCCGTGCCGTGATCAAGCCGATCTGCATGTTCTGAATCATGTCGGGCGGATGCGTGTCAGTTCCCATGCCTATTGTCATGCCCGCATCGCGAAAACGCGCAAAGGATTGCAGAGTCACACCACCGCGCGCCATGACCAGCGGGCAATGCGCCAGCCCGGCGCCGCTATCGGCAAGTATCTCAAGATCGGGCGCGTCGTGCGTGACGCCGTTGCAGCCGGAAATATGCGTCAGGTGCGGCAGTATCGTGCGCTGCGACAGAAAGCCGAGCGCCTGCAGCCATTGCGGTGGACTCTGCCCGTGCATCCTGACCACGCTTTCGTACTCGAACGCTGACTGGCAGCAATGCAGCCGGATCGGCACATCCAGATCACGCGCGGCATCCGCGCTTCTGCGCAGCAATTCTGCGGTGCAGGTTTCGATCCGATCTGGTGCAAGCATGGTGCGGATCAGCCCGCCCGCGCGCCCGTCGAACGCCGCCGCAAAATCCTCGGCCGCTGCCAGCCCTGCAAGGCCGCGCGCCTCGTCAAAATAAAACTCGATTTCGCCGCCGTCAGTGACATACGTATTTCCGCTGCGATAGGCAGGCCCCAGATAGACCCGCAGGCCCAGATCCATCGCCGCGTCTGCGGCGCCCGAAAATTCCTCTGATGTTTCGCCCCATTCCCGATAGAAAAGCGAGGCGATCGGCAGTGCCGTCGTGATCCCGTTGCGGATAAGCCGCGTGAAAGCATAGCGTTTTTGCCAAAGCAGTTCTTCGGACGAATACATTTCCCGCGGACCGGCGCGCATGTAGCTTTCCGGCCAGACGCGCCCCTTTGCCCAACCCGGTTGATTGTCGAGCGCCAGAACCGTCGTGTCGAGATCCGCAAGCGCGTCAAGGTCGATAAAGCCGGGACCGATCAGTGCATTCCCGCAGTCGATACGTTCAGCGACTTCGCCGTCAAACCCGCGTCCAACAAACAGGATCTCACCATTCTCGAATACCACCTCCCCGTCCGGCACCAGGACGTGGTGGCCATTTTCATGTCCCACCACCCATTGGGCCGTCATGAGGACGCGTCCTGTTTCCCGGCCGATCGTCATGGCGCCGCGGTCAGGCTCTTGCCGTCACGGGCCACCACCCTGCCGCCCTTCATCACCAACTTGCGCGCCGGGTGGGCGACGACGGCATGGGCCACGGTTTCAGCTTCGACCAGGACCAGATCAGCGCGGTCGCCCGGCTCAAGCCCATAGCGATCGAGGCCCATCACCTCGGCGCCATGATAGCTGCAACAGCGCAGCGCATGGCCCACATCTTCATCCGTGCGGAAATTGTTGCGCAATCCAAGATGCATTGCGCGTTCCAGCATATCCGCATTGCCATAGGGACCCCATGTGTCGCGTATCCCATCTGAACCGGCACAAAGCGTCACGCCCGCGTCGCGCAGTTCGGCCGCATTCGGTACCGGCCTGTGCGGCGAGGCTACGGTTGCAATGTTGACACGCGCCACCGCCATCTCGGCAACCAGCGCACGCGCGCGGTCCCGATCCGGCATGCCGAGGCAAAAGGCGTGACTGATCGTGACTTGTCCCTGCATCGCATGGGCGCGGACGCGTTCGAGGATCAATTCGATCGAGAAGGCACCCATTTCGTCAGGTTCGTGCAGGTGAATATCAATCGGCTTGCCATGCCGCTCGGCCAGCGCAAACACCGCATCCAGATGCCCCTTGGGGTCCCGGTCCATCGAACAAGGATCAAGGCCACCGATCACGTCGGCGCCGACGGCCAAGGCCTGATCAACCAGCTCCAGCGTGCCCGGTCGCTTCAGCAGCCCCGATTGCGGAAAGGCGACGATCTGGATGTCGACCTGATCTGCGAGAATGTTGCGGGTCTGCACAATGCCTTCGAGCCCGCTCAGGCCGCAATCGGTATCAATGTCGACATGGCTTCGAATGGCGGTTGTTCCATGGCCGATCGACAACAGTGCCTGGCGCATGGATTGCCTGTGCGGGTCGATCTGCCAGTCCCGGCGCAACCGGCGTTCCGTGTCGATCTTGTCTTGCAGGGACGGTCCCGCCTCGTGCGCGCGCCAGCCCATGCCCAGGAGTGTCTTGTCGAGATGGGTATGCGCCTCGACCAGACCGGGCAGAACAATCGCCCCCTCGCCATCCAGCACCTGACAGCCATCGGTCGGGCGCTGGTTGCCCGAGACCGTGGCGATGGCCCCATCCCTGACAAGAATGTCGGTCGCCGGTTCACCCCACACCCGAACGTTTTGCAGAAGCGTTTCACCGCTGCCCATCCGAGCCTCCCCGGGCCCTGGCACGATCTTTCAGATCCGGACTCTCGGTCAGAACAAACTGCTGGTCGGCCACGATGTAATTGTCGGCATGCAGCCGGGCGACCGGCTGATAGGCCTCTGGCCGGACATAATGTCCCGCGTCATCAAGGCAGGCATCGCGCACATGCATCTGCACGACTTCCCCCAGCAGGATGACCCGGCGGGGATATTCGATCAGTTGCTCCACCCGACATTCCATCGAGGCGGGCGCCTCGGCCACGCGCGGTGGGTTGATCTACAGCGATGGCACATGTGTCAGCCCTGTCAGCTCGACTTCATCCACATCCTCGGCAAAGGGATGCCCGCAGTCGATCATTTGCTGGGCAATCGCCATGTCACACAGGTTGACGACGAATTCACTGTTGCGCCTGATGTTCAGCATCGTGTCTTTTTCGGTGCCATCTGGCCGGGACTGAATGCCTAGAATGACAATCGGCGGGTCTTGCGAAAACACGTTGAAAAAGCTCATGGGCGCCGCGTTCGGTTTGCCATCGGCACCGCAGGTCGTCACCAGTGCTATCGGTCTCGGCGCGACAAAGCTGCACAATAGCCTGTACCGGTCCTGCGCCGGAAGGGTCTCGAAATCAAAGTTCATGGCGCAGGTGGCACGCGACCAGTTGGCCGTCCCGAACCGGCTTCAACGCGGGCTCGGTCTGCGAACATTGCGCCTCGGCAATCGGACAGCGAGAGACAAATCTGCACCCTTTGGGCAGGTTCAACGGATCCGGCGGGTCTCCGGGGATCAGAATGCGCTTGGTTTCTTCGCGCCGCCTTGCATCCACCGAAGGAACAGCGGACAGCAACGCCTGAGTGTAGGGGTGGCTGGGGTTCGAGAACAGCGAAATGCGGTCGGCATGTTCCACGATCTTGCCCATATACATGACCGCAATGCTATCGCACATATGCTGCACCACGCCTAGGTCGTGGCTGATGAACAGATAGGTCAGTCCGAATTCGGATTGCAGGCGTCGCAACAGGTTCAGGATTTGCGCCTGCACCGCCACGTCCAGCGCGCTGACGGGCTCGTCGCATATGATCACTTCCGGCCGGGTGGACAGGGCCCTGGCAATCCCGATCCGCTGCCGCTGACCGCCCGAGAACTGGTGCGGAAACAGGCGCTTTTGTTCGGGGCGCAACCCAACGGCCTTGAACAGGTCATCAACAACTTGGCGCTTTTCGGGCTCGGACATGTCGGTGAGGCTGTCCAGCGGTTCCTTGACGATACTCTCGGCCCGTTGACGCGGGTTGAGCGAGGAATAGGGGTCCTGAAAGATCACCTGCACCTTGCGGCGCATGGCCTTCAGGTCGTTCTGCGCCAAAGGCAGGATGTCCTTGCCGTCCAGCCGGACCTCTCCGCTGGATTCGCCCGTCACCAGTCGCGCAATCGCCAGCGCGGCGGTTGTCTTGCCGGACCCGCTCTCGCCCACAATGGCCAGCGTTTCGCCTTTCTTCACCGTGAATGAGATATTGTCGACGGCCGTCAGATAGGTCTTGGCCCCAAAACCCGCTCCCTTCTTGCGAATGGGAAAGCGGACCGTGAGATTTTCGATCTCCAGAAGTTTCGTCATCATACCTCCTCGGCGCGCCAGCAGGCGGCACTCTGACCATTGGCAAACCCGACTTCGGGCGGTCGTTCGCCCAGACATTTGTCGATAACCATGTTGCAGCGGTCGGCGAAAAGGCAGCGATCCTGCCCGAATTCCGCCAACCCCGGCACGATGCCGGGTATTTCGGTCAACTCTTCACGTTCAAAGGCGGGGTCCGCCATGATATGCGGCACACATGAAATCAGACCCTTGGTGTAAGGGTGGCGCGCGTGTTCGACGATCTGCTGCACCTGGCCTTCTTCGGCCTTGCGGCCCGCATACATGACGATCATGCGCTCCGCCATTTCGGCGACCGCGCCCATGTCATGCGTGATCATGATGATCGAGGTGCCGATCTGTTTGCGCAGGTCACGCAGAAGATCGAAAATCTGCGCCTGTACCGTCACGTCAAGCGCCGTGGTCGGTTCATCCGCAATGAGAATCTTAGGTTTGCAGGCCAGGGCGATCGCGATCATGACGCGCTGCCGCTGACCGCCCGACATCTGGAAAGGGTAGTCGTTCACGCGGCCTTTGGGGTTGGGAATGCGGACAGCATCCAATAGTTCTATGGCAGCGGCGTGGGCCGCAGATTTGGACATGCCTTGATGTTCGCGCAACACCTCGGAGATCTGTTCACCGACCGTATAGACTGGATTGAGTGAGGTCATCGGTTCCTGAAAGATCATCGAGATGTCATTGCCGCGCAGGGCGCGCAGGCGCGATTCACTGGCTTTTGTCAGATCCTCGCCGTCAAAGATGATCTTGCCCGATGCGACCCTACCGACCCCTTCCGGCAAGAGGCCCATGATCGCCAGCGCGGTCATCGATTTACCACAGCCGGATTCGCCGACGAAAGAGATGCTTTCATCGCGGCCCAGCTCAAAACTCAGGTTGTCGATGACCGGCGCGACACCGGCGCGGGTCTTCAGTTCGATCCGCAGGTTTTCGACTTTCAGCAACGGGTCGTTCATCAGCGCTGCCTCAGTTTCGGGTTCAACGCGTCATTCAGCCCGTCACCGACAAGGCTGATTGCGAGAACCGTGATAAAAATCGCAAGTCCGGGAATGGTCACGGTAAAGCTGCTCTCCAGAATGTATTGCCGGTTCGACCCGATGATCTGGCCCCAGCTGATTACGTTTGGATCGGTGAGGCCAAGGAAGGACAGACCGGCCTCGAAAAGGATCGCCGAGCCAATCATCAATGCGGATTGTACGATGATGGGCGGCAATGCATTGGGCAGGATCACCCCGAACATCAGCTTCATGCTCGACGCGCCCGAGGCCCTGCTGGCCATCACATACTCCAACTCGCGGATGCGCAGGAACTCCGAGCGCGTGATGCGGGCGACAGCGGTCCAGCTGACGACGCCAATGGCCAAGGTGATCATGGGCAGGCTCGCGCCGAAGAGGGCCACGATGACCATCGAAAACAGGAGGGTCGGCAAGACCTGAAAGAACTCGGTGAAGCGCATGAGAGCCTCTTCGACCATGCCGCGATAGAAACCGGCCAAAGCGCCGATTGTCACGCCGATCAACACGGTCACGACGGCCGCTGATGATCCGATCAACAGCGTGACGCGCGCGCCGTGGATGATTTGTGCCAGCAGGTCGCGCCCCAAGTAGTCGGTGCCGAGCAAGAACCCATCGACCCCCGGCGGAGAGAAGGGGGCCCAGACCATCTCGAAGGGTGCGCCCGGATACAGGTATGGGCCAAAGATTGCCCCGAGCACGATCAGGATCAGCACCACCAAACCAGCCATGGCAGCGTGGTTGCGTCTGAACATGCCCCATGCCTCTGACAGCGGCGACTGCGCCTTGATCATCGTTTCTGCCATATGATCGCTCATGACCGCCCCCTCATTCTCGGGTCAACTGCCCGCAATACGAAATCGGTCAACAAATTGCCGACAATGACCATCAGTGCCGAAAAGAACAGGATCCCCAGAACGGTCGGCGTGTCGCGGGCAATGATCGACTGAAATGCCAGCGTCCCCAGCCCGGGCCAGGCAAAGACCGTTTCCACCAGCACCGCGCCGGACACCACCGCCGAAAATTGCAGCCCCGCCAGCGTGATCACCGGTGAAAGGGCGTTCTTCAGCGCGTGTTTGTAAACGACCGAGCGTGTCGACAGCCCCTTGGCCTTTGCTGTGCGTACATAGTCCGAGCCCAGTGTCTCCATCATCGTGGCACGCGACAGGCGCGAATAGAGCGCGATGAAGATCGACGACAGGGCGACCACAGGCAACACAAGGTGGCGCACCACATCCCAGAAATGCACCCAGAAGCCGCCGATGATGGTGACGTCGCGCATGCCTGCAACCGGGAACCACTGAATTTTCAGAGAGAACCCGATGAGCAGCAGGATGCCGGTCCAGAAGACGGGGGCCGAATAGCCGAACAGAGCAAAGAAGGTGACGAAGTGTGACAGGATGCCGTTGGGCTTGCGGGCAGAGATGACGCCCAGCACGACGCCGATTGTCATCGCCAGAATTTGCGCCGTGAACACCAGCAGCAAGGTCGCGGGCAGGCGCTGCAGGATCAGGTCGGTCACAGGCATCTGGTAAAAGAAGGAATAGCCCAGATCAAACCGCAGCACGCGGCCCATATATGAGGCAAGCTGCACGATAAAGGGCTGGTCCAGCCCGTAATCGGCTCGGATTTGCTCCAGTATCTCGGCATCGGCGCCGCCCATTGACTGTGCGATCGTATCGGCCACGTCGCCGGGAGCCATGTGAATGAGAGAGAAGTTCAGGACCAGCACCGCCAGCAAGAGGATGATGGCATAGAACAGGCGGGTCGCTATGGTGCGAAGTAAGTCCAACGCAAGGCACTCCTGCTGGGTGGGAAGGGTTGAAGGGGTGGCCACCTC
>JBFFQZ010000066.1:0-11685 GCA_041573235.1 Sulfitobacter sp.
GGGCGTGTCGCCCACCTTCGATGGTCAGGGGGCCGCGTTGATTGCGGGGCCCACCAGGATCGGAAAATCAGGGCATCGGCCCGCATGAAAAGGAGGCCAGCATGGCCAGAGAAGACAACCGGGGCGGACGCCGCAATCAGCGCGACGAGACTCCCGAATTTGCAGATCGCCTGGTCGCGATCAACCGCGTTTCCAAGACCGTCAAGGGCGGTAAGCGTTTTGGTTTTGCTGCCCTCGTGGTGGTTGGCGATCAAAAAGGCCGCGTCGGTTTTGGCAAAGGTAAAGCCAAGGAAGTACCCGAAGCGATCCGCAAGGCGACCGAGCAGGCCAAGCGTCAGATGATCCGCGTTCAGCTGCGCGAAGGTCGGACGCTGCACCACGATATGGCGGGCCGTCATGGTGCCGGCAAGGTCATCATGCGCACAGCGCCTGAAGGTACCGGGATCATCGCCGGTGGCCCGATGCGCGCCGTGTTCGAGATGCTGGGCGTCAAGGATGTCGTTTCCAAGTCGATCGGCTCCCAGAACCCATACAACATGATCCGCGCCACCATGGACGGATTGAGAAAAGAACAGAGCCCCCGTTCCGTCGCGCAGCGTCGCGGCAAGAAGGTGGCCGATATTCTGCCCAAGCGTGAGGACGCCGCCGATACGTCCGCACAAGTGGCTGAGGAGGCTTAAACCATGGCCAAGACAATCGTGATCAAACAGGTGGGCTCGCCCATTCGCCGTCCCGCAAAACAGCGCGCGACGCTGGTGGGCCTTGGCCTGAACAAGATGCACCGTGTGCGCGAGTTGGAAGACACCCCAGCCGTGCGCGGCATGATCAACAAGGTCAGCCACATGGTGGAGATCCTTGAAGAAAAGGGCTGACCTGTCCCAGGTCGCTTTTTTCGCCATAGAGCGCCCCGCAAGAATTTGCGGGGCGTTTCCTTTTGCGTGTCGCCTTTATATTTCCGGCAGCTCTGATCGCCGGGCATGTCCGCTGCAGCGAAACCTGACAGGGAAACCCTCGCACGCCTTTTCGGCCTAGCCCTTCCAAGACCCAGCTGCGCATGTTCGCGGCCCGCCGCCACCCGGAACAGTGCAGTAGTGCAACAGGTGACGCTCCGCGGATCCCTACACGAGCCATCACTGTGGAAAATCCATAGCATCGTGGCTTCGAATATGAATTGTTGAGCGTGAGCCACATTTTTCAGTACACGTGTCCGAGCGTTCCCGATGACTGACAACCAGAACCGTCTTCACGCCATCGATTCCGCAAGGGGCATCGGTATCGCCCTGGTCGTTTTCGGCCATGCGTGGCGTGGCGCGCAAGGCGCAGGGTTGATCGGGGATGAGGAGCTGTTCCGGATTATTGATGCTGCGATTTATGCCTTTCACATGCCGTTGTTCTTTTTCCTGTCCGGGCTGCTGTTTCTCCAGGCGCTTACGAAATATTCAGCGCGCTCACTTCTGCGCGGGCGGGTGACACGGCTGCTTTGGCCGATGGCTCTGTGGACGTGGATCTTTTTTGGGCTCAGACTGTTGGCCGGCAATGCGGCAAATGCTCCGGTTCTGGCAACGGATTTCCCGCTGATCCCCTTGCCGCCTTACGAACACCTCTGGTTCCTCTGGGCGCTTTTCATAACCCAGGTGGCGGTTATCGGCGTATTTTCGGTGCTTGATGGCCGGGTTGAACAGAATGCGCTGCGCTGGATCGCGGCGGGGGCTGCGGTGTCACTTGCGCTGGCCATTCCGTTCATTGCCGTGCCTTCATTGCTCTGGGGGCCGACCGTGGCGCATTTGCCTTACTTTTTTGCAGGCATTGCAATGGGCAACTTGACAGGGCGGCGCCCGCCGCCGTGGCGCACTGCGGGAAGTGCTGCAGCCTTTGTCGGTCTCCTCTGGGCAACGCAGGGGCAGGCAGCTGCGTCCATACACTCGCTTGCGCTGGTTCTGTTGGGCTGGTCGCTACTGATGTGGCTCGACCCGAACAGAAGGGCGGGCGGCCCGGTGTTGGAGGGCCTCCGGCTGCTGGGTCGCGCGTCGATGGTGATCTATCTCAGCCACACGATCTTTTCCGCAGCGCTGCGCATCGCAGTATTGGAAGCGGGTGTGGACGATCCCGCGTTGGTGCTGCTCGGGACGACGGTTGCCGGGCTGCTGGGCCCGCTCGGGCTGCTGGCGCTGGCGCGACGGCTGAAACTTGAGCGGCTCCTCGGCATTTGATCGCACGCGGGCTCTTGTCTCAGTTCGGATGATCACCTATACGCGCCCGGTGGACGCAGGTGCGCCCACGAGAATCGAAACGCCGCGTTTGGCCGCTCCCGTCGCTGGGGGCCAATTCCGGCAATAGGAGAAGCGACATGAAACTTCACGAACTTTCAGACAATCCCGGTGCAACGAAACCCCGCAAGCGCGTGGGCCGTGGTCCCGGTTCCGGCACCGGTAAAATGGGTGGCCGTGGTATCAAGGGTCAGAAATCCCGTTCGGGTGTGGCAATCAAAGGGTACGAGGGCGGCCAGATGCCTCTCTACCAGCGTCTGCCAAAGCGCGGCTTCAACAAGCCGAACCGCAAGGAATATGCCGTCGTGAACCTGGGCCTGATCCAGAAATTCATCGACGAGGGCAAGATCGACGTCAAAGCGGCAATCACCGAAGATGCGCTGATCGCGTCCGGCCTGGTGCGCCGCAAGCGCGATGGCATCCGCGTTCTCGCCAAGGGCGATGTGACCGCGAAGATGACACTCGAAGTCACAGGCGCGTCGAAAGCCGCTGTTGAGGCTGTCGAGAAGGCAGGCGGCACTCTTACCGTCGCAGCGGCAGCGACCTCCGAGTAGTACCTTCGGACTTGTGAGCGGCGCAGATGCCGCTTACATAAGACTTCGAGTTTTCCTTAACGCCGCCCGCCGGAAAACGGCACGGGCGGCGTTTGTTCAAAAAGAGAGCCCTCACATGGTATCTGCCGTCGAGAATATGGCCGCCAACTCAAGCTGGTCCGCCTTTGGCAAGGCGACCGACTTGCGCCACCGCATTCTGTTCACGCTGGGTCTGCTGATCGTTTACCGCCTGGGGACGTTCATCCCGGTGCCGGGTATCGACGGTGCCGCGCTGCGTGAGTTCATGGAGCAGGCGGGGCAGGGCATCGGCGGTATGGTGTCGATGTTCACCGGCGGCGCTTTGGGGCGCATGGGAATCTTTGCGCTTGGCATCATGCCCTATATCTCGGCCTCGATCATCGTGCAGCTTCTGACCTCAATGGTTCCCGCGTTGGAGCAGTTGAAGAAAGAGGGCGAGCAGGGGCGCAAGAAAATCAACCAATATACCCGTTGGGGCACGGTGGCACTGGCCACGGTGCAATCCTACGGGCTTGCCGTGTCTTTGGAGGCAGGAGACATCGCTGCCGATCCGGGCATGTATTTCCAGATCGCCTGTATGATTACACTGGTCGGCGGCACGATGTTCCTGATGTGGCTGGGCGAACAGATCACCGCACGCGGCATCGGCAACGGCATTTCGCTGATCATCTTCGTCGGCATCATCGCCGAAGTCCCTGCCGCGATCGCCCAGTTCTTCGCATCCGGCCGCTCGGGCGCAATCAGCCCTGCCGTAATTGTCGCCGTGCTGGTGATGGTGATCGCGACGATCATGTTCGTGGTTTTCATGGAGCGGGCGCTGCGCAAGATCCACATCCAGTATCCCCGCCGTCAGGTCGGCATGAAAGTTTACGACGGTGGGTCGAGCCACCTGCCGGTCAAGGTCAACCCATCGGGCGTGATCCCCGCGATTTTTGCCAGCTCGCTGCTGTTGCTGCCAGTGACGATCAGCACGTTCTCGGGCAATTCGACAAATCCGGTCATGTCCTGGTTGCTCGCCAACTTTGGCCCCGGACAGCCGCTGTACCTGCTGTTCTTCATCGCGATGATCGTCTTCTTTGCATATTTCTACACGTTCAACGTGGCGTTCAAACCCGACGACGTGGCCGACAATCTGAAAAGCCAGAACGGCTTTGTTCCGGGCATCCGTCCGGGCAAGCGTACGGCCGAGTATCTCGAATACGTGGTGAATCGGGTGCTGGTACTGGGCTCTGCATATCTTGCGGCGGTCTGTATCCTGCCGGAGATTCTGCGCGGACAGTTCGCTATTCCGTTCTACTTTGGCGGGACGTCCGTGCTGATCGTGGTGTCCGTGACCATGGACACGATCCAGCAGGTGCAGAGTCACCTGTTGGCACACCAATACGAAGGTCTGCTTGAGAAGTCACAACTGCGTGGTAAATCTGGCAAAACCCGCAAGAAACGGAGCCCTGCGCGCAAATGAATATCATCCTCCTCGGACCCCCAGGTGCCGGCAAAGGCACACAGGCACGCCATCTCGTAGATGCCCGTAATATGGTGCAGCTAAGCACGGGCGACATGCTCCGCGACGCCAAGGACAGCGGCAGCGAGATGGGCAAGATCGTGGCCGATGTCATGGCCCGTGGCGCGTTGGTGACGGATGATATTGTCATCGGTCTGATCCGGGAGAAGATTACCGGCAAGACCGAGCATGGCGGTTTCATCTTTGACGGCTTCCCACGCACATTGGCACAGGCGGATGCCCTGGGGGAGTTGATGGCTGCCGAGGGTCAAACCCTTGATGCGGTGATCGAGATGCGGGTGGATGACGAGGTGCTGGTGGACCGCATCACGGCGCGTTCGACGTGTGGCACCTGCGGCGAGGTCTATAACGACCATACGAAACCGATCCCGGCCGATGGCAAATGCACGAACTGCGGTGGCACCGAATTCAAGCGCCGGGCAGACGACAATGAAGACAGCCTCAAGACGCGCCTGATGGCCTACTACAAACAGACTTCCCCTCTGGTGGGGTATTACCACGCCAAGCAGTTGCTGAATGTGGTGGACGGCCTGGCGGCTATCGATGTGGTACAGAAAAGCATCGCAGACGTGCTCGACGCCTGACGCACTGCCTGAAGGATGCCGAAGCGGATCGGAATTTTTGAAAAATTCCGGTTCGTTTTTTTCGAAAAAAAACGATTGCAGACGATGGTGTCATGCAAGAGCCCTCACCCTTCGGGTTTCCTGGCCTCCGGGCGAGGCGAGAACCCTTTCAGCGCGCTTCAAACGTTCCGTTTCTCAGGTCTTAACATCGGGGAAACGATGGCTTGACTGCCCGGTAAAAAGCCCATAGTCAGCGCTATCTCTTCGGAGAATCAAATCGTGGGGCAGGCTGGGCCTGTCCTCGAAAGATCACCTGATCAGCCGTAGCCCGCAGGCCTTGTCGCCTCGGGCTTACGTTGTGAAAAAAGGGTCTGGAACAACGGACCCGCAACGAAAAGGAATTGCAAACGTGGCACGAATTGCCGGCGTAAACATCCCGACTGCAAAGCGGGTTCCAATCGCCCTTACATACATCACCGGAATCGGAAACTCTTCTGCTCAAGCGATCTGCGAAGCCGTTGGCATCGACAGCACCCGTCGCGTCAATGAGTTGTCGGATGCCGAAGTCCTGAAAATCCGCGAGCACATCGACGAAAACTACACCGTCGAAGGCGACCTGCGTCGTGACACGCAGATGAACATCAAGCGTCTGATGGACCTGGGCTGCTATCGCGGTCTGCGCCATCGCCGTAACCTGCCCGTCCGCGGTCAGCGTACACATACCAACGCTCGCACCCGCAAAGGCCCCGCGAAGGCCATTGCCGGCAAGAAGAAATAAGGGAGGGCTCATATCATGGCACGCGATACGAAACGCAC
The DNA here is from genome assembly GCA_041573235.1 of Sulfitobacter sp. Classification (GTDB taxonomy): domain Bacteria; phylum Pseudomonadota; class Alphaproteobacteria; order Rhodobacterales; family Rhodobacteraceae; genus Sulfitobacter. Next base: position 5,741 of record JBFFQZ010000066.1, read on the forward strand.
CAAGAAGAAGGTCTCCAAGAACATCGCCGCAGGTGTGGCGCATGTGAATTCTTCTTTCAACAACACCAAGATCTTGATCTCGGATGTTCAAGGCAACGCAATTGCATGGTCTTCGGCCGGCACGATGGGCTTCAAAGGCTCGCGTAAATCGACACCTTATGCCGCCCAGATGGCTGCAGAAGATGCCGGGCGCAAGGCACAGGACCACGGCGTGAAAACGCTGGAAGTCGAAGTGCAGGGTCCGGGTTCCGGCCGTGAGTCCGCGCTGCGTGCGCTGGCTGCTGCGGGATTCAACATCACGTCGATCCGCGATGTGACCCCCATGGCGCACAACGGCTGCCGCCCACCAAAGCGCCGCCGCGTTTAAGCACATATTACTCTATCGGGGTTCGCGTATCTTCGCGGACCCCTTACGGCTTTTTGAAACCTCGGGAGTTTGCCTCGGTTGGACATACGGGTGCAGACAGGAATGGAGGGACATATGATCCATAAGAATTGGGCTGAACTGATCAAGCCACAACAGCTTGACGTCAAACCGGGCAACGATCCTGCACGGCAGGCCACTGTCGTCGCGGAGCCGCTTGAGCGCGGATTCGGTCTGACAATGGGCAACGCCCTGCGTCGCGTGCTGATGAGCTCGCTTCAAGGTGCGGCCATCACTTCGGTACAGATCGACAACGTTCTGCACGAATTCTCATCGGTTGCCGGGGTTCGCGAAGATGTCACGGACATCATCCTGAACCTCAAGGGCGTCTCGATCCGCATGGAAGTCGAAGGACCAAAGCGTCTGTCGATCTCGGCCAAGGGTCCGGGCGTTGTGACCGCCGGTGATATCTCCGAGAGCGCGGGCATCGAAATTCTGAACCGTGATCACGTGATCTGCCACCTTGATGACGGCGCGGACATCTACATGGAACTGATGGTCAATACCGGCAAAGGCTATGTGGCTGCTGACAAGAACAAGCCGGAAGACGCGCCCATCGGTCTTATCCCGATCGACGCGATCTACAGCCCGGTCAAGAAAGTCAGCTACGAAGTTCAGCCAACCCGTGAGGGTCAGGTGCTGGATTATGACAAGCTGACCATGAAAGTGGAAACCGATGGCTCGTTGACACCTGACGATGCCGTGGCCTTCGCCGCGCGCATTCTTCAGGATCAGCTTGGCATCTTCGTGAACTTCGATGAACCCGAAAGCGCGTCCCGTCAGGACGACGACGACGGTCTTGAGTTCAACCCGCTGCTGCTCAAGAAAGTCGACGAGCTGGAGCTGTCGGTCCGTTCGGCCAACTGCCTCAAGAACGACAATATCGTGTATATTGGCGATCTGATCCAGAAGACCGAAGCCGAAATGCTGCGGACGCCGAACTTTGGCCGCAAATCCTTGAACGAAATCAAGGAAGTGCTGTCGGGTATGGGCCTGCACCTTGGCATGGACGTCGAGGATTGGCCACCGGACAACATCGAGGATCTGGCGAAGAAATTCGAAGATTCCTTCTGAAAAGGTAAGGTGGGGTGAAAACCCCACCCTGCACCACGACTGGGCACATTGCCCCAAGGAGAGCGGCTGACACGCATCGGCTGCCGGACAAAGCAAAATAGCCCGTAGAGGGCACATTTAGGAGAAGAACTATGCGTCACGCACGTGGATACCGCCGTCTGAACCGCACACATGAGCACCGCAAGGCGCTCTGGGCCAACATGGCCGGCTCGCTGATCGAGCATGAGCAGATCAAGACAACCCTGCCCAAGGCAAAAGAACTGCGCCCGATCATCGAAAAAATGATCACGCTGGCGAAACGTGGCGATCTGCACGCCCGCCGTCAGGCCCGTGCGCGCCTGAAGGAAGACCAGTACGTCACAAAATTGTTCGACATTCTCGGACCGCGCTACAAGGACCGTCAGGGCGGCTATGTGCGCGTTCTGAAAGCTGGCTTCCGCTATGGCGACATGGCACCGATGGCGATTATCGAATTCGTCGACCGGGATCGCGATGCTAAAGGCGCCGCCGACAAGGCCCGTCTGGCCGCCGAGGACGCTGCGGAAGAGTAAACACTTCTGCATCTGACCGTGTTGAGCCCCGCCATTGGCGGGGTTTTTCATTTTTCAGGGGTCCGTTTCGGAAATATCGCCCCAATGAGACAAGTGGAGTTGCATGGTGCCGGCGGACTGCTCATATCTGAGTCTATGAAAATCCTTATCCTGATCCTCGCGCTTCTGGCCGCGCCCCTCAATGCCCAGCAGGTGCCGCAGTCCGGCGCGCAGATGCAGCTGAGCTTTGTTCCGGTGGTCAGGCAGGCCGCGCCCGCGGTGGTGAACATATATGCCAGAATCATGCGCGAAGCGCGCGGCACGCCGTTGCAGTCCGATCCTTTCTTCGAGCGTTTCTTCCGCGACCCGTTTGCCGAGCGTCGGCCGCAGGTGCAGAATTCGCTGGGGTCCGGGGTGATCCTGTCGGAAGACGGAATCGTGGTCAGCAATTATCACGTCGTCGGCATGGCCACGGATATCCGCGTTGTGCTGACCGACCGGCGGGAATTCAGCGCGCGGGTGCTCTTGGGGGATGAGGAAAGCGATCTGGCCATTCTCAAGATCGATACGCCGGATGCGCTGCCCTTTCTGGATCTGCGGCGCAGCGACAGTGTCGAAGTGGGCGAACTGGCGCTGGCCATCGGCAATCCGTTCGGCGTGGGCCAGACCGTGAGCAGCGGCATAGTATCGGGGCTGGCGCGTTCGGGCGGGTCCGGCGGCAGCGGGCAAGGCTATTTCATCCAGACAGACGCGCCGATCAATCCCGGCAATTCGGGCGGTGCGCTGGTGGACATGGCGGGGCAGTTGATCGGGGTGAACACATCCATCCTGACCCGGTCGGGCGGCTCCAACGGCATCGGCTTTGCAATCCCGGCCGACCTGGTTGCGGCCTTCGTGACGCAGGCGCGCGCGGGTGCCGCAGCCTTTGTGCGCCCCTGGGCCGGGATCAGCGGCCAGCCGCTGGATATGGACATGGCGGCCACGCTTGGGTTTGACCGCTCTGGCGGCATCATCATCTCGGGCCTGCACGCAGCCAGCCCGTTCCGCGCGGCGGGCCTCGCGGTTGGCGATGTGATCCTCGCCGTTGGCGGTCAGGAAGTGAACACACCTGCCGAAATGATCTATCGGATGAGCGTGGTGGGAACCGGTGCGGCGGCCGAGGTGCAGTTCAGCCGCGATGGGGCCCTGCGCTCCGCCCGTGTCGAGCTGATTGCCGCCCCCGAAGTGCCAAGCCGCGATCCGCTCACCCTCGCGGAGCGCAGCCTGTTTCCGGGCCTGACGATCGTGCGGGTCAATCCGGCGGTTCTGTCAGAGCTGAACCTGCCGCTTGAGGTGACGGGCGTCGCGGTGATGGAGGTGGGGACGTTTGCCGCGCGCGCGGGCCTGCGGCGCGGGGATGTGATCCTTGCGATCAACGGAATCACACTCAGTCACCCTGAAGAGGCTGCGACGATCCTGTCGGGCCAGGTGCGCCGGATCGAGATGATCGTGCAACGCGGGGCGCAGCGTATTTCCATGCGGTTCAGAGGCTGATGGCGGATCTGTTCGGCAGCGCGTCCAAGACGCCCAAGGGAGCCTCTCAGCGCCCGCTCGCGGATCGCTTGCGACCCCGGACACTGGCCGAGGTGATCGGTCAGGATCAGGTGCTGGGTCCCGAGGCGCCTTTGTCGGTGATGCTGGGCGCGGGTACGTTGGGATCGCTCATTTTCTGGGGCCCTCCCGGCGTTGGAAAGACCACGATCGCACGGCTGCTGGCGGATGAGACGGATCTGCACTTCATCCAGATCTCGGCCATTTTCAGCGGCGTGCCGGAATTGCGCCGCGTGTTCGATGCGGCGAAGATCCGGCGTGAGAACGGGCAGGGCACGCTGCTGTTCGTGGACGAGATCCACCGCTTCAACAAGGCGCAGCAGGACGGCTTCCTGCCGCATATGGAGGACGGCACGATCCTGCTGGTGGGGGCCACGACCGAGAACCCGTCGTTCGAGCTGAACCGCGCGGTGCTGAGCCGTAGTCAGGTGCTGGTGCTGGAGCGTCTGGGCGACGACGATCTGGAAAAGCTGGCCCAGCGGGCCGAGGCCGAGCTGGAGGTAAGCCTGCCGTTGGAACCTGCCGCACGCCAGCAGCTTCTGGACATGGCCGACGGTGACGGACGCGCGCTGCTCAACCTGATCGAGCAGGTGGCGGCGTGGAAGATCCCCGCGCCGCTTGACCCGGCCGGGCTGGCCAAACGGCTCAGCAAACGGGCCGCGCAATACGACAAGGGTGGGGATGAGCACTATAACCTCATATCGGCATTGCATAAATCGGTGCGGGGCAGCGATCCTGATGCGGCGCTCTATTGGTTTGCGCGGATGCTGGAAGGCGGCGAAGATCCACGGTATCTCGCGCGGCGCATCACGCGCATGGCGGTCGAGGACATTGGCCTTGCTGATCCGCAGGCACAGGCCGTGTGCCTGCAAAGCTGGGAAACCTACGAGAGGCTTGGCTCGCCCGAGGGGGAACTGGCGCTGGCCCAGGCGCTGACCTATCTGGCGCTGGCGCCCAAATCGAACGCGGCCTATGTCGCCTACAAGGGCGCGCGCAAGGCGGCAAAGGCGACCGGATCCGAGCCGCCGCCGAAACACATCCTGAACGCGCCGACGGCGATGATGAAGGACCAGGGCTATGGCGACGGCTATGCCTATGACCATGACGCGGAAGACGGGTTCTCGGGGCAGAACTATTTCCCCGACGGGATGACCCGCCCGGCCCTCTATCAGCCGGTGGAACGCGGATTCGAGCGGGATCTGAAAAAGCGTCTGGATTATTTTGCCAAGCTGCGGGCAAAGCGCGGCGCGTAGTGCCGGACGCGCAGCTTGACAATCCACAGCCCAGACCGCAGTGAAGCCCCATGATTTCTACAGTAGCACTTGTCGCATTGGGCGGCGCCATCGGCGCCGCGGCGCGATTCCTTTTCGGGCTTGGCGTTTTGCGCATGACGGGACCGTTGGAGTTTCCGCTGGCCATTATGTCGGTGAACGTCATCGGATCGTTTCTGATGGGCGTTTTCGTCGTGGCTGCCGCACACAAGGGTCTGACCCATCTCAGCCCTTTCGTGATGACGGGGCTGCTGGGCGGGTTCACGACCTTCTCGGCGTTTTCGCTTGAGGCGGTGACGCTGATGGAGCGTGGGCAGATGGCGCAGGCCGCGCTTTACGTTGCGCTGTCCGTCGGGTTGAGCATCGCGGGGCTGATGGCAGGGCTTTGGATAGCCAGGGGAGGGTTCGCATGAGCCGGGTACAGACAGTGACGATTGCCGAAGGTGACGGCGATCAGCGGCTCGACCGTTGGTTCAAGCGGATCTTTCCGCACATCCCGCAGGGGCGCATCGACAAGATGTGCCGCAAGGGCGAGATTCGGGTTGATGGCGGCCGCGTAAAGGGCAGCACCCGCATCGAGGTGGGCCAGCAAGTGCGCATCCCGCCGCTTCCCGACAGCGCCGCACCCGCCCCCGAGCGCACCGGGCTGAGCGAGGCCGACGCCAAGTTCATCCGCGCCTGCGTGATCTACCGCGACGACCATGTGATCGCGCTGAACAAGCCGCCGGGATTGCCGGTACAGGGCGGCTCGGGGCAGGGGGAGCGGCATGTGGATGCGCTGTCGGAGGCACTGATGTTCGATATGGACGAGCGCCCGCGTCTGGTGCACCGGCTCGACAAGGACACGTCGGGGGTGTTGCTGCTGGCGCGCACGCGCGAGGCAGCCAAGGCGCTGACAGCGAATTTCAGACACCGCGAGACCCGCAAGATCTATTGGGCCGTCGTTGCGGGCGTGCCGCATCCGCGCAATGGCACGATCAAGTTCGGGCTGGTGAAGGCCGGCGGTCACGGGGCGCGTGGCGAGGGCGAAAAGATGATCTGCGTGCATCCGCGCGA
>JBFFQZ010000067.1:0-11597 GCA_041573235.1 Sulfitobacter sp.
CCTGCAACGTCGGACGAAGGCGCCGCGATCCTGCAAGAGCTGATCCGTCTGACCACGCTGAAGTCGCAAAGCGGTTAGAACGCTTGCACGCCAAGCCGCAAAAGTGGCATCCTGCGGCAAAGCACGGCGTTGAGGCATTGGACACGACTGTGCGACCATAACAAGATGCAGTGACCTTTCTTTGGGCAGACATGACCATGGCCAGACTTGGCGGAAACCTTTTTGATGCAGCGTTCTACAGCCGCGTTCTCGCGAAATGGGCGCGCAACGCCCGCCTGGCGCGTTCGGCCGACCTGTCCGCGCTGCGCCCCCAGCGCCTGCGCGCGCGTCAGCTGAAGGCGCATCTGGACCACTTGATCCACATCGCCGACGAACGGCTGGCCCTGCCCCTGATCGGGTCGACCAGCTTTCCCAAGCCGCATAACGCGGATTGGGCCTGGCGCCCGGAACTGTGGCGCGGACCGCTGCCCAATCCCGGACTTTCATCGGTACAGACACGCTCGAAACTGGGCAATGAGGTCACGCTGTTTCACGATTGCGCCTTTTCCGAACTGACCCTGCGCCAGCTGCGCAACCTGCGCGAAGAGGATCTGGCCCCCTACGGCCTGCGCATGGACGTCTTTCGCTTTGACGGGTCCTTCCTGTCGCTGGTGGTGGATCTGCCGCCCGAGGGGATCGAGGGACTCAAACGCACGCATCTGATCCGGATGGACGTGATCGTCGAACTGGAAAAACCGATCGAGATCTTTGCCCGCCTCAACATCAAGAACGGGCCGAACACCGAACAGATCGTGCGCGAACTGAACCTGATGGAGGATCAGATCGTCGTGGAATTTGATCTGGCCTACTCCGGCCTCAACGAAAAGAGGGTCGAAGGCGCGTGGATCGACCTGATCTTCGAAAGCCCGGAAATGAACCAGGTCGTGCTGCGGGATCTGACGTTTTCGCGCCGACCGCGCGCACAGCTTTGAGCGGGAGTGCTGACATGACCAACCTTGTGCTGACCAAGACCAAGATGCGTCAGGGCGTCTGGGAAGGGCTACTGACCGGGGGCGCGGACGATGTGCCCAAACTTGCGGTGACGCATCAGGGCACACAGGTCCCGAACGTGAGCGTAACGGCCCTCGAGAATGGCGAAGGCCATGCCGTGCACATCCCGATTCCGCCGGAGGCCGTGGCGGACGGCATGCAGACGCTGATCATCGCCGATGCCGATACCGACACACAGATCGGCGCGATCACATTGATGGCGGGCGAAGCGCTGGCCGACGACATGCGCGCGGAGATGGATCTTTTGCGCGCCGAGCTGGACATGCTCAAACGCGCATTCCGGCGCCATTGCCTCGAAACGGACTGAGACGCCGGTACTTCCGGCAAAGCCGCAATGTTTCCTCCGCAACAGCCCGCAGGCGAATGCCGTGGCGTGCGACTACCCGCCCCGGTGACAGCAAAAGGCCGCCCCGGATGGGACGGCCTGAGATCTTTTCGCTGTGCTGCGGCGCCTATTCCCGAGGGCCGAGCGCGGACAGACCCTTGAGGATGTCAATGGCATAGGCCAGCTGGTAATCCTCTTCACGCAGTTCGGCGGCTTTTTCCGCCTTCGCGCGATCCTCTTCGATCTGCTTGATCTCGTCTTCGCTCAGGCTGTCGTTGTTCAGGCTGCCGCGCAGGTCAGCCTCGGACCGGGAGCGGCGGGCGGGCTGTTCCTCTTCCTCCGCATCTGCACGGCGCGGGGGCTGTTCCACCACGATGTCGGGTGACACGCCCAGGCTTTGGATCGACCGGCCCGACGGGGTGTAATAGCGTGCCGTGGTCAGACGCATCGCCCCTTCGGAGCGCAGCGGCATCACGGTCTGCACCGACCCCTTGCCAAAGCTCTTGGTGCCGATGACGATCGCCCGGCGGTGGTCCTGCAACGCGCCCGCGACGATCTCCGAGGCCGAGGCGGAACCGCCGTTGATCAGCACGACGATCGGCTTGCCCTGCGCCAGATCGCCCGCCTTGGCGTTGAAGCGGTCGCCATCCGACGCCTCGCGGCCCCGCGTGCTGACGATCTCTCCGGCCTCGAGGAACGCATCCGACACCTTGATCGCCTGCGTCAGCAAACCGCCGGGATTGTTGCGCAGATCCAGAACGATACCGTTGATCTTGTCGAAACCGCCAGCCGCCTCGATCCGCTCGGACAGGTTCTCCGCCATCTTGGGATAGGTCTGTTCGTTGAACGTTGTCAGGCGCACCACCACGCTGTCGCCCTCGGTGCGCGACCGCACGACCGTCAGCTCGATGGTGTCGCGGACGATGGAGACGTCGAACGGCTCCTGTTCGCCCTCGCGCACCACCGTGATCACGATCTCGGAGCCCACGGGCCCGCGCATCAGTTCGACCGCCTCGTCCAGCACCAGGCCCAGAAGGCTTTCGCCATTCACGTGGGTGATGAAATCGCCCGCCTCGATGCCCGCCTCGTCGGCCGGGGTGCCGTCGATGGGTGACACGACTTTGACAAAGCCATCTTCCTGGGTCACCTCGATCCCGAGACCGCCGAATTCACCTCGCGTCTGTTCGCGCATCTTGGCGGCGTCCTTGGGCGACAGATAGCTCGAATGCGGATCGAGAGAGGTCAGCATGCCGTCGATGGCCGCCTCGATCAGCTCACCACTGTCGACCTCTTCGACATATTGGGCGCGAATCCGCTCGAATATATCGCCAAACAGGTCAAGCTGTTCGTAGACATTGCTGGTCCTGGCGGCCTCCTGCGCGAGCAGCGGGGCCGCGATCTGTGTCGTGGCGATGATTCCCGCCAGTGTGCCGCCAGCGGCGGCCATCAAAAACTTCTTCATCTACTCACCGTCCTTATTGGTTCTGAACCAGGATGCAGGATCCTGCGGAGTGTTGTCCTGTCTGACTTCCATATAGAGCGTTTCTGTGCGCGCTGCACCAGACACCTCACCAATGTTTGACAATTCCCCGCCATTCGCGCCAGCGCCCCCCATCAGCCCGATCGGCGTTCCGGCGGAAATGACCTGTCCGATCTCGCCATAGGCGGTTTCGATCCCCGCCAACACGAACAGCGTATCCGCGCGCGGCTCGAGGATCACGACCGTGCCGAGATCCAGCAGCGGTCCCAGGTAGCGGATCGTCGCGGCGGTTGGTGATGTGACAATCGCGCGGGGGCGGGTCGCGACAAGGATGCCGGGGCGTTTGACACCGGCCGCATCGGCCTCGTTCATGCCGCGCAGGACCAGGCCCTGCACCGGCAAAGGCAGATCTCCGATACGCGCCTCGATGGACACGGGCGTCTCGGTGTTCAGGTCTTCGTCGGCGACGATCTCGGACAGGCCCGAGGCGAAACCGCCCAGCGTCTCGGTCGAGGCGATGAGGATCGCCGTGGCGATCGGGTCTTCGGTAAACCGTTTGGGCAGGTCGGTGCGCTCTGCCATCGCCTGATTGAGCGCGGTGCGCGCGGCCTGTACCTGCGTCAGACTGCTGCGCAGACGTTTTTCGGCATCGGTCTGCAGCGTCCGCAGGGTCTGCACATCGTCAAGGTCCCGGCGCAGCTGATCCGCGCGGCTGTTCAGCGCGGGCGTCAGTTCGGCCAGCAGCAGACCCGCGCGCGCCGTGCCCGTGGGTCCGTCGGGATGCAAAAGCGCCCTTGGGGTGTCGGTGCCGATGGTTTGCAGAACCGCCAGAAGCTGCGCCACCTCGGTCTCGCGCGCCGCCAGCCGCGTGCTCAGCTGCGTCTCGCGGATGGCGGCCCGGCGCAGGCCGGTGCGCATCGCGGCAAGGCCCGTTTCAAACGCCTGAATTGTCTCGGTCAGGGCCTGGACCCGGTCGCGCGCGCCCTCGGCCTTGTCAAGCTGCGCGGCTGCCGTCTCAAGCATCGTCACCGCGGCGCGGGCCTGCGCGGCGGCATCGCCCTGGGCTGTGGCCGGTGTCGCCAGCAGCAGCAAGAACACAAACGCTCGGATCATGTGAGCAGGTTTTCCCCGGTCATCTCAGGCGGCTGGTCCAGCCCCATCAGTGCCAGAACGGTCGGCGCCAGATCTGCCAACCGTCCATCCCGCAGGGACGCGCCCTCGGGGCCGCCGACCACGACCACCGGCACCGGATTGAGCGTATGTGCGGTGTGCGGCCCGCCGGTGTCGGGGTCGATCATCAATTCGCAATTGCCGTGATCCGCCGTGACGATCATCGCGCCACCGACCTTTTCAAGCGCCTCCAGCACTTGCCCCAGCCCCGCATCCACGGCCTCGCAGGCCGCGATCGCCGCCTTCAGGTCGCCTGTGTGCCCGACCATGTCCGGGTTGGCATAATTCACCACGATCAGGTCATATCCCGCCGCAATGGCGCGCAGGAATTCCTCGGTGACCTCTCCGGACGACATTTCGGGCTTGAGGTCATAGGTCGCCACATCGGGCGAGCGCGGCATGCGGCGGTCTTCGCCCGGCTCCGGCGCTTCCTCACCACCGTTCAGAAAAAACGTCACGTGGGGGTATTTTTCGGTCTCGGCCAGACGGAACTGGCGCAGCCCCTTGGCCGCAACCCAGGCCCCCAGAGTGTTCACGATTTCGGGCTTGGGATACATCGTGGTCATGTATTTTGCATGCGCGCTGGAATATTCCGCCATGCCCATCACGGCAGCCCAGGCGATACGCTCACCCCGGTCGAAGCTGTCGAATTCAGGCGCGGCCAGTGCGGCCATGATCTCGCGCGCGCGGTCGGCGCGGAAGTTCAGACAAAAGAACCCATCGCCGTCCCGTGCGCCCGTATAATCACCGATCACGCAGGGCTTGATGAATTCATCCACCACACCGGCATCATACGACGCCTCGACCGCCGCCGTTGCGCTGTCGGCCGCGGCCCCCTCGCCGCGCACGATCGCCCCGTGGGCCTGCGCCACCCGGTCCCAGCGGTTGTCGCGGTCCATCGCGTAATAGCGCCCAGTCAGCGTGACGATCCGCACCGCCTGCGGCAATGCCTGCTCCAGCCGCTCAAGGTCGGCGAGCGCCGCCTGCGGTGCCACGTCGCGCCCGTCGGTCAGCGCATGGATCACAACCGGCACGCCTGCGGCGTCCAGCGCCCGCGCCGCCGCGATCATATGCGCGATATGCCCGTGCACGCCGCCCTCGGATACCAGCCCCATCAGGTGCGCCGTGCCGCCAGACGCCTTTAGCGCCGCGATAAAATCCAGCAGCGGCGGATGTTTCACAAAGCTTCCGTCTTCGATCGCAAGGTCGATTTGCCCGAGGTCCATCGCCACGACGCGCCCCGCGCCTATGTTGGTATGGCCCACCTCGGAGTTGCCCATCTGGCCGCGCGGCAGCCCAACATCCGGGCCATGGGTGATCAGCGTTGCCTGCGGGCAATCGGCCATGATCCGGTCCATGTTGGGGGTATTCGCCTGTAGCGGCGCGTTGCCTTGCGCCTGCGCGCTCAGCCCCCAGCCATCGAGAATGCACAGGGCTACGGGTTTGGGGGCGATGGTCATGGCGCACTCCGGTCAGGGGCAAGGACAGGAGCGTTGTACCCAGACGCGCGCCGGACGTGAACCGTTTTGTGAAAACCAACTGAAAATAGCCCCCCGGGGCGTCTGATCGGGTCAGAGAAGCGCAACAGTGTCGGTACGGAAACCTGCACCTCAATATGATGCAACGTTTGCCACGGCGCTTGCGCGACCGCCACACCCTTACCGGATCTGCCGCAACTTCGCCCCAGGGGCACAATGAAGACGGAATCAAAAGTCTCGTTCAAAAAATTTGTTGTGTGTAAAATGATGCTCCAGCTCCGTGGCACCCGGCAACAATTTCCTGTTCTCTGACAGCCTCGCGAGGGTTGGAATTTTCCGAAAAGTCAAATTATTCTCGGTCCGTACCCAATTTGGGTTACTTCAGCATCGGCGACCGGATGCACTTTCGGCGGATCACGCGCTGCAATATTCCCGCTAAACGGGAATTGTTTTCTCAGATCGATTCGATCCGGGCATTTGTCGATTCGGCTCGGGATCTGCGGAGCCCCCTTGCCCGAAGCGGGCGCATTGGTCATAACGGCGCAGAAGCGACCCCAAGCACCAAAGGCCCGGACATGACAGCCAATGCCCCCGAGACCCGCATCGTAAACACCTACCGCGTGGCCTGTGACGGCGGCGACGGTGCGCTGGGGCATCCCCGCGTATGGTTGCAGATCCCCGCCGACAAGGGCTGGGTCGAATGCGGTTATTGCGACTGCAAGTTCATCCACGAGGACTTCGAAGGCAAAGTCTGAGAAGGCCTGGACGTCTGACGCATGGCCCTTGCGGCTTCCGAAGGGCGTCAATTTTCACAGAGTCAGGCGCCTTCCCACAAGAACGCCGCCTGCCCCCTGTCACGCCTGCTCCGTCCGCCCGTTTATCGGCCGGACCCCTCTGGCGGGCCTTCCGTCTGCATGGCACAAGAGACCCGACAGCAAAGGAGCGCACCATGGCATTCGGCAAAGGCCACCACCTGCATCTGATCGACGGCTCGGCCTTTATCTTCCGTGCCTATCACGCGCTGCCGCCGCTGACGCGCAAATCTGATGGCCTGCCCATCGGCGCGGTGTCAGGGTTTTGCAACATGCTGCAGCGCTATGTCGAAGGGAACCACGGCCCGGATGCGCCCACCCATGTCGCAGTGATTTTCGACAAGGGCAGCCACACCTTCCGAAACGACATGTACGACCAGTACAAGGCCAACCGCGAAGCCATGCCCGAGGACCTGCGCCCGCAGATCCCGCTGACCCGCGAAGCCACCATCGCCTTCAACATCGCCTGCGAGGAAAAGGAAGGCTACGAGGCGGACGACATCATCGCGACGCTGGCCGTTCAGGCGCGTGAGGCGGGCGGGCGCTGTACCATCATCAGCTCTGACAAGGACCTGATGCAGTTGGTGGGCGGCGGAGTTGAAATGCTGGATGCGATGAAGAACACCCGCATCGACCGTGAGGGCGTGCACGACAAATTCGGCGTCTACCCCGAACAGGTGGTGGATGTGCAGGCGCTGGCGGGCGATTCGGTCGACAACGTGCCCGGCGCGCCGGGGATCGGGATCAAGACTGCCGCGTTGCTGATCAATGAATACGGCGATCTGGAAAACCTGCTGGAGCACGCCGAGCAGATCAAGCAACCCAAGCGGAGACAGACGCTGATCGAGCATGCCGACCAGATTCGCCTGTCCCGCCGTCTGGTGATGCTGGACGACAAGACCCCGCTCGATTTCACGCTCGACGATCTAGAAGTCAGGGAGCCGGACCCGGAAAAGCTTTTGACGTTTCTGGCCAAGATGGAATTCCGCACCCTGACCAAGCGGATCGCGGACGCGCTGCATGTCGCGGCACCCGCGATCCCCGAACCGGCCCCGGCAGAGGATGCGCCGGAAATCGAGACCGTCCCCTTTGACAAGGCCGCCTATACGATGGTGGGCGACACGCCCACCTTACAGGGCTGGATCGACCGGATTTATGAACGCGGCTATGTGGCCGTGGATACGGAAACCACTGGCCTCAACGAGATGACCGCCGATCTGGTCGGCGTGTCGCTCTGCGTCGAGCCGGGCGAGGCATGTTATATTCCGCTGATCCACAAGGCGAACCGGGGTGACGACCTGTTCGGCTCGGACGATCTGGCCGAGGGGCAGATGGCGCTCGACGCGGCGCTGAAGATGCTCAAGCCGATGTTGGAGGATCCCTCGATCCTGAAGATCGGTCAGAACATGAAATACGACGCGAAGATCCTTGCGCAGGTCGGCATTGACGTCGCCCCTTTCGACGACACGATGCTGATGTCCTACGCGATGCACGCGGGGCTGCACGGCCACGGTATGGACACCCTGAGCGAGCGCTATCTCAACCACACGCCGATCCCGATCAAGCCGCTGCTTGGCTCCGGCAAATCCGCGATCACCTTTGACAAGGTGCCGCTGGAAGAGGCCGTGCCCTATGCCGCCGAGGACGCGGACATCACCCTGCGCCTGTGGCAACAGTTCAAGCCCGCGCTGCACCGCGCGCAGGTCACCCGCGTCTACGAGACGATGGAACGCCCCCTGGTGCCCGTGCTCGCCGACATGGAACGCAGCGGCATCAAGGTGGACCGTGACACGCTCAGCCGCATGTCCAACGCCTTTGCACAGAAGATGGCGGGGCTGGAGGACGAGATCTACAAGCTCGTGGGCCGCAAATTCAACGTCGGCTCCCCGGCGCAGGTCGGCGAGGTTCTATTCGAGGACATGGGCCTCGAGGGCGGCAAGAAAGGCGCCAGCGGCAAATACTCGACCGGCGCGGACATTCTCGAAGACCTCGCGACCGAACACGACTTTCCGCGGCGGATCCTGGACTGGCGGCAACTGAGCAAGCTCAAATCGACCTATACCGATGCCCTGCAGGATCACATCAACCCGGACACCGGTCGCGTGCATACATCCTATGCGATCACCGGCGCCGCCACGGGTCGGCTGGCCTCGACCGATCCGAACCTGCAGAACATCCCCGTCCGCACAGAAGAGGGCCGCCGCATCCGCGAAGCCTTCATCGCCGAAAAGGGCAAAACACTGGTCGCGCTGGACTATTCCCAGATCGAATTGCGGCTGCTGGCGCATATCGCCGACCTTCCCGCGCTGAAACAGGCATTCGAGGAGGGGCAGGACATTCACGCGATGACCGCCTCAGAGATGTTCGACGTGCCCCTCGACCAGATGACGCCAGAGATCCGGCGACAGGCCAAGGCGATCAACTTTGGCGTGATCTACGGCATCTCGGGCTTTGGGCTGGCGCGCAACCTGCGCATTCCGCGGGCCGAGGCACAGGGTTTCATCGATCGCTACTTCGAACGTTTTCCCGGCATCCGCACCTACATGGACGACACCAAGGCCTTCGCGAAGGAGCATGGCTTTGTCCAGACACTCTTTGGCCGCAAGATCCACACCCCCGAGATTGCATCGAAAGGGCCACGCGCCGGTTTCGCCGCCCGCGCGGCCATCAACGCACCCATCCAGGGCACCGCGGCAGACGTGATCCGCCGCGCCATGATCCGTATGCCCGAAGCGATCCGCGACCTGCCCGCGACAATGCTGCTTCAGGTGCATGATGAACTGCTGTTCGAGGTGGAAAAAGGTGCCGAAGACGCCCTGATCAAGGTCGCCCGCGAGATCATGGAGAACGCTTCCGACCCTGTCGTCAAGCTTGACGTGAAGCTCAGCGTGGACGCGGGCACCGGCGCGAACTGGGCCGAGGCTCACTGACCTGAAAAGGACGCGCCGTTGCGCCCGGACGTTACGCCGTAAGGTGGGATTCATCCCACCTTACCCCGGCAGCGTTTATGCAGATGATCCTGTCGGCCACCCTCGCAGAGCCTGTCAGGCTTGCGTGACCCGGATCACAGCCAGTCACGCCAGCCCAGTGTCGCATCCGTAGAGCCTCCGGGCGTGTATTCGCCACTGATCCACCCGTCGTAACCGGTTTCGCGCAGCGTCTCGAAGAGCGTTTCGAAATCAACCTCTCCACAGCCCGGCGCACCCCTTTTCGGCGTACCGCCAATCTGCACATGCGCAACCAGATCGCGATGCTGTTTCAGAACCGCGACCGCATCACCATGGATCATCTGCGCATGGAAGCTGTCGAACTGGAGCCGGACATTCGGCGCATCCACCGCGGCGATGATGTCGGCGGCAAGGGCGTAGTCATTCAGGAAATATCCCGGCTGCATCTCGGAACACAAAGGCTTGATCGTCAGGATGACGTCCTTGGGCGCCGTCTCGGCCGCGACCTTGAGGTTGGCGATCATCGTGGCCCTTGCATCTGGTCCCTCGGCGGCGCCAGCCATCACATGCACGTTCCGTACCCGCAGCGCCTCGGCATAACGGCCGACGCGTCGCATGTCATAGGCAAACCGCTGTTCCTGCCCCGGCACTGCGGCAAAGCCGCGCGGCCCGCCGGTGTAATTCGGCGGCGGCGCGTTGATCAGCACCATCGACAGCCCCCCGCGCAGCAATGCGCGCCGGGTATCCTTGGCGGGCATGTCGTAGGGAAACAGCACCTCAACCCCCTCGAATCCCGCTGCCGAGGCCGCATCAAAGCGGTCGAGGTAGGGCAGTTCAGGCCAAAGATGGCTCAAATTCGCCGCAGCTTTCATCGGGGGTCCTTCTCTCCGCGCATTTCCGTGTCGGTCCAATCCGGCTGACGAAGGTGTAAACAATTCAATAAGTTACCCATGGGTAACCCCGAATGCGTCACTCCACGGGCAGATCTTCGGACGGTATGATGCCAAAGAATTCACCGCCCGACCAGATGCCAAACCACCCGTCATGATGCACGCCCAGTTCGACCAACCGGTAAAAGCTCTTGCGGTCGATCAACGCTTCGAGGTTGCGGCGGATGCGGACATAGGGCGACGGCTCGCCCGTGTTCGGGTCGCGGACCACGCGTACAGGCGCCTCAGGTCCGGCGACCACGGCGTCGTCAAGGTTGGTCAAAAACGTCAGATCCTGCGCCTCACCTTCGCCCGCGACCTGGAAATCAACGGCAATGAACGGCGCGTCCTGCACCCGGATGCCGACCTTTTCGACCGGGGTGACAAGGAAATATTCATCGCCCTCGCGGATCAGAATTGAGGCGAACAATTTGACCAGCGCCGGTCGTCCGATCGGCGTTCCCTGATAGAACCACGTCCCGTCACGGCGGATTTCCATGTCTATGTCGCCGCAAAACGGCGGGTTCCAGGTTTCGACCGGCGGCAAACCGCGCGTTTTCACGGCCTTTACCGAGGCGGCCAGGCTTTCTGCTGAAGGGGTAACAGTTTTTTGTCCGCTCATTGCTTTTGCCATTCCCTGAGATCGAGATACACTTACCTGTAAGAACATAACTTGATGAGCGGAGAAGTCATGACCCAAGCAGACACAAAAGCCGAAGACATGGTCGGCCAGATCGAAGCCTTGGGCGACAAGCTGGAGCAGGCGCGCAAGTCGATCACCGCGCGGTTCATCGGTCAGCAGCGCGTCGTCGAGCTGACCTTGACGGCGCTGCTGTGCGGCGGGCACGGGCTGCTGATCGGGCTGCCCGGGCTGGGCAAGACGCGGCTGGTTGAAACGCTTTCCACGGTGATGGGGCTGGACGGCAAACGGGTACAGTTCACGCCCGACCTGATGCCCGCCGACATTCTCGGCTCCGAGGTGCTGGACACGGCCGCCGACGGCGCGCGCAGCTTTCGGTTTATCGAGGGGCCGATTTTTTGCCAGCTTCTGATGGCGGATGAGATCAACCGCGCCTCGCCCCGCACGCAATCCGCGCTTTTGCAGGCGATGCAGGAAAAAGCAGTGACCGTCGCGGGCAAGGACCGGTCGCTGGGTCAGCCGTTCCATGTGCTGGCCACGCAGAACCCGATCGAACAGGAAGGCACCTACCCCCTGCCAGAGGCGCAATTGGACCGTTTTCTGGTGCAGATCGACGTAGCCTATCCCGACCGCGACACCGAACGCGATATCCTGATCGCCACCACCGGCGAGGCCGAGGCCGAGGCCGTGCAGGTCTTCACCGCAGGAGAGCTGCTGGACGCCCAACGCCTGCTGCGCCGGATGCCGGTGGGCGAAAGCGTGGTC
>JBFFQZ010000068.1:0-11374 GCA_041573235.1 Sulfitobacter sp.
AGCGACGGGATCAGGTTGAACTGTTGAAAGATGATCCCGATCCGGTGCCGCCGCACTGCCGCCCGCCCGGTATCGTCGAGGGTTGTTATGTCCTGTCCGTCCAGCACGATCCGACCCGCGTCCGCCACGTCCAGCCCGCCCACCAGATGTAGGAGCGTGCTCTTGCCGGACCCGCTTTCTCCGGTCAACGCCAGCGTTTCTGCGGCATGCAGTTCAAGATCGACGCCGCGCAGCACCTGCACGGGTCCATCCGCGCCGGATAAGGTTTTCTCAAGGGCTTCGACACTCAGCAACATGATGCTCTCCGATTATCAGCCTAGATCTATCGCGGTCACGTGCAAAGGCCAGCGCGTTCTGGTCTTGGGGGCAGCTTATGTCACGCTGCTCTGGTCCGGGGCGGATTGGCGCCTATCTGTGTGCAGACGGGCGATGCCCGATGACGGATGTGAAACAACCGCGCGCTGCGGCGGCGCTGCCGACAGGCGACGCGGTGGAAGGAGAGCGCTGGATGGAGCTGAAACCGGAATGGGAATATGTGGCAGACCGCGTGATGGGCGGTGTGTCGACGGGGCAGGTCAGCCATGAGCAGGTGCAAGGCCGGGCGGCCACGCGGCTGACCGGGGCGGTATCGCTTGAGAATAACGGAGGCTTCATCCAGATGACCTTTGACCTTGATGAGGGGAAGGTGCTGGACGCCTCGGCCTGGCGCGGTGTCGAGCTTGAGGTGCTGGGCAACGGCGCGCGGTATGACCTGCGCCTGCGGACCGATCAGCTGGACCGCCCGTGGCAGTCCTTTCGCGCCGATTTCGCGGCCCCCGGTGACTGGACGACGCAGCGCATCGCCTTTGCGGATTTTCAGCCCAACAACACCGAGGAGGTTCTGGACCCCGCACGGCTTCGCCGGATCGGGATCCTTGCGGTCGGCCAGGAGATGGACGCCGACGTCGCCGTATCGTCGATCAGGTTTTACCGTTGATTTACAACATTCAACAAGCCGACCTTGATGCGTCTTTCCGGCCCGCGACCCGCTCCTGCGCAGGGGTAGGGTGCGGATGAGCGCACCGCGCGACAAGGGGCTTGCGGTGCCTTCCACCCGGCTGGGGCGGTTGTCGCGGCTGGGGGCGATGACAGCCGGGGTCGCGGGGCGCATGGCGCTGGGCGGCGCGCGCGAATTGGGCCGGGGGCAGCGTCCGTCGTGGCGCGGCCTGCTGCTGACACCGGGAAACGTGGCGCGCATCGCGGATGAGCTTGCCAGAATGCGCGGGGCGGCGATGAAGATCGGGCAGCTGGTGTCGATGGACACCGGCGATGTGCTGCCTGCGGAGCTTGGCCAGATCATGGCACGGCTGCGTGATGACGCCCATTTCATGCCACCCGCGCAGCTCAAGAAGGTATTGGCCTCCGAATGGCGCGCGGAATGGTTGCGCGAATTCAAGCGCTTCGATGTGCGCCCCATCGCGGCGGCGTCCATCGGGCAGGTCCACCGCGCCACGCTGAAAGACGGGCGCGACATGGCAATCAAGGTGCAATATCCGGGTGTGGCGCGCAGCATTGACAGCGATGTGGCCAACGTGGGCACGTTGATCCGGATGTCGGGGATGCTGCCCGAGGGGTTCGCGCTGGAGCCGTACCTTGCCGAAGCGGTGCAGCAGTTGCACGAGGAGACCGATTACGCGCTTGAGGCGCGGCACCTGACGCGCTTCGGTGCGCTGCTCGGCGACACGGAGGGGTTTGTCTTGCCGCGGGTCCATGCGGACTGGAGCACCGGCAATATTCTGGCGATGACCTTTCTGCCCGGAGAGCCGATCGAGAACGCGTCGCGGCTGCCGCAGGAGCGTCGGGATCTGATCATGGAAAGGCTGATTGACCTGACGTTGAGGGAACTGTTTGTGTTCAAGGTGATGCAGACGGATCCTAATTTTGCAAACTACCGCCTGGCGCCAAGTGAGGACGCGATCGTGCTGCTGGACTTTGGCGCCACGCGCGAGATCGGCGGGGAAGTGTCCGACCTGTATCGCGGCCTTCTGCGCGCCGGGCTGCGCGGAGATGCGGACGCCGTGGAAGCGGCGGCAGTCGGTCTTGGGCTGATAGATGACACGATCCGCGCCGATCACCGTGCGCGGGTGTTGCGGCTGATGGCACTGGTCTTTGACGCGCTGCGCGCGCCCCAGTTCGATTTTGCCGACACCACGCTGTCGCGCGAGATGCAGCGCGCAGGAGAGGCGCTGGCCCGTGACGGGTTTGTCCCGCCGGTGGTGCCGATGGATGTGCTGTATCTTCAGCGCAAATTCGGCGGCATGTTTCTGCTGGGCGCACGCCTGGCGGCGCGGCTGCCGGTGGCGAAGATGCTGGAGACCTATCTGCAAGAGTGACCCGGTGCCCTCCCCCGCGTGCGTCACCGGAGCGTGATTAATATGCGCAGCGGGGGGAATGCCATTTTTGCGGCAATCCACCCTGTTCGCGATTGATCCGGCATGTTAAATTTCCCCCATAGGGCGAATGTGCGAAGCTGCCACACCAACAGCCCTTCGTGAAGGTGACCGGGCATGACGCAAATCGAAGAAAATGAGGATCTGGCGGAACATCTGACGTCTTTCCTGACGTTCCGGATGGCGCGCACGCAGAACAAGCTGAACGCCCAGATCACCCATTATCTCAAGGTTCATTCCGACATCGGTCTCGTGGATTGGCGGGTGCTGCGTCTGCTGGATGCGATGGGCAACACCACCATGTCAAAGCTCGCGCGGCTGTTGCAGATGGACAAGGGACAGCTCAGCCGGAAGATCGCGGGCCTTGTGAAACGCGATCTGATCACCAGCCGCACCGATGACGTGGACAGCAGGCAGCAGATCCTGCACATCGACACGGCGGGGCGCGCGTTGGTTGCGCATATGCTGCCCAAGGTGCGGCGCCGCCACGAGATTCTGATCGACGGAATTCCCGAAAAGGACATCGAGGTGTTCCTCGATGTCCTCGCGCGGATTGATGCCGCGTCTGAGCGGCGGGATCCGCTTTAGCAGGGCGCGGTTCAGGTCTTCTTGGTGTCGTCGATGACATTCATCCCCGCCAGCCCCGACTTGCCCAATGCGACCCCCGCGAAGGGTCCGCCGTGGCACATGTGATTGGGATCCTGCGGGTCCATGGGCGGCTCGGCGGCCAGCACCTCGGGGGCGAATTGCTCGGCGTTGTCCTGCGGGCGGTAGCCCAGAAAGCTGGCCTTGGCGTTGTCCACGGGCGCGCGGTCATTGTTGCTGACGCCGTAGATGATGGCAAACCCGGTGACCGGTGTCTCGATGCAGCGGGTGACCAGCCGGATCAGGTCATCATAGCTCAGCCATGACCCAAGCGCGCGGGCGTTGTTGACCTGTGCACAGCTCAGGATACGCATGTGGACGCTTTCGATGCCGCGTTTTTCCCAATACATCCGGCCGAGGTCTTCGGTAAAGCATTTGGCCAGCCCATAGAACGTGTCGGGCCGGTGTGGCACGTCGGTGCCGATGAATTCATTCTTGGGATACATGCCCACCGCATGGATGGATGACCCGTAGACCACCCGCCGCACCCCGTGGCGCGACGCGGCCTCCCAGACATTGTAGGAGCCGATGAAATTCGGGCCCAGCAGGTCCTCGAACGGGCCTTCGTCGACGAAGGCGCCCATGTGCACGACCATCTCGGCGCCCTCGATGACCTTCGACATGTCGTCGAGATTGGCCAGGTCCGCCTGCACGTAGCTTTCACCGGGATACAGCGCCCCCGGCTGATCCTTGATGTCGGTCGAGACAAGTTCTTCGCAAAGCTTGCTCAGCGGTTCGCGCAGGTATGAGCCAAGGCGGCCGGCGGCACCGGTGAGGACGATCTTGCTGAGTTTCTGGGGCATGGGAGAGACCTTTCAGGGTATTATTTCAGAAGGCTTTTGACATCCGCCAAAAGCCGGTCGGTGGCACGGGCCAGCAGCGTGGTGTCGGTGCCGCAGGCAACAAAGGAAAAGCCGTCGTTCAACAGTTCGGCTGCGAAACGCGCGTCATTGACCAGGGTGCCCACGGGCATTCCCTTTGCGATCAGCTTTTGCGCGGCGGGGCGGATGAGATCCCAGACCTCGGGGTCCAGCGGTTTGCCCAGCTTGCCGATATCGGCGGCGATGTCCGCAGGGCCGAAGAACAGGCCGTGGACCCCGTCGACCTCAGCGATGGCTTCGGCCTGGGCGATGGCGGCGCGCGATTCCAGTTGCAGCAGCACGGTCGTCTCGTCTTCGACCCGGTCGAGATAGTCGGTGACCCTGCCATAGCGGTTCGCGCGCGTGCCGCCCGAAAACCCGCGCACGCCGCGCGGCGGGTAACGCGTGCTTGCCACGGCCTGCTCGGCTTCGGCCACCGAGTTGATCATTGGAAACAGCAGCCCCCGCGCGCCCAGATCCAAGAGGCGCTTGACCATCACCGGGTCATTCCATTCGGGGCGCACGATGGTCGTCGTACCGGTGGCCGCAAAGGCCTGCATCTGGCCCAGGGTGCTGAAATAATCGTTGGGTGAATGCTCCATGTCGATCAACGCCCAGTCAAAGCCCGCAGGTGCCGTCACCTCGGCGGCAAAGGGGCTCGACAAGCTGATCCAGAGGCCCAACTGCCGGGTGTGGTCGCGCAGGGCGTGGGTGAAGGGGTTGTCGGGATAATCCATCGTTACATGGCCTTTTCTGACTTCCGGACTGTCTTGCGGTCCGCACGCAGCCTTGGGAAAACCGCCCGCGCACGGGTCCGAGTGTTACAGGCTCCGCCGCGAAAGGCCATCGTGGAAATCGGATTTCGCGGGGCGGCGTGGGTGCTGCGTGTCGGTTTCTGGCAGGGGGCGGTGGGATCAGGTCTTGAGGTCGTAGGTGATCCACTGGGTCTGGGTGGCAAGCTGGTCATAAAGCCCGCGCGCGCGGTAGTTATCCTGCGCCGTGATCCAGCGGACAAGGGTCCAGCCGCGCTTTCGCCCCTCATCGTGGACCGCGTCGATCAGGGCCTGTGCTGCCCCCGACCCGCGTGCGTCCGGGGCAACGAACAGGTCGTCCAGAAACCCGCCGGTTGCGGCCGACAATGGCCGTGCGAAGGGGCGGTAGTGGGTCAGCCCGACAAGCGTGCCCGCGTCCTCGGCGACAAAGCCGCAGACCTCGTGCTGCGGATCATGCAGCCACTCCCACAAGGTATCGCGCATCTGCGGCGTCTGGGAGACGCGGTAGAATTCGGCATAGCCTGCATAAAGGCTGTTCCACGCGTCCCGGTCTTCGCGGGCGGTGGGGCGGACGATCAGTGTCATAGCGTTCTCCTTGTCGGCTGGCGTCATTAGCAGCGTCTTCGCCGTCCGCTGTCAACGTGGATCAAACGGCGCGCGTGCGACATGTGCATGGGCTTCGGGCCTAGATCACCGCGGTTTCCAGAAACGCCTCGCCGCGCAGGGCGCGGTTGACGTCGAAGGCGCTCAGATCAAGGGTGCGATAGGCGCCATGTGTGATCAGCTCGGCCACGCCGCGGCCCATGGCGGGCGATTGTTGCAACCCGTGGCCGGAAAAGCCGTTCACGAAGATGAAATTCTCACAGGCCTCGGCGCGGCCGACCAGCGCGTTCTGGTCCAGTGCGTTATAGGCATAGTGGCCGACCCACTCGTTCACTACCTTGAGCGCCTCGAACTGCGGGATGCGGGCGGCGATGGCGGGCCAGACCTTGTTCTGCCAGAGGCTGTGGTCGAAATCGAAATCGTCATAGGCCACATCCGGGTCGTCATCCGGCGGGCACCCGGCAAGGTAATATTTCCCGTCCGAGCGCATGTGGACGCCCGAGGGATCAATGGTCAGCGGCAACGCCTGCTCCAGCGGTCGGGCGGCGTCGAAAATGAATGTATAGCGTTTGCGCGGGGCGACCGGCACGTCCAGCCCGGCCATCCGCGCCGTTGCCGCCGCGCGCGGACCCGAGGCGTTGACCAGCGTGCCGCAGGCCACTTGTGTCCCATCGGCAAGCGTCACACCCTGCACGCCGGTGGCGCCGCGGGTGATCGCCGTGACCTCGGCATGGATGTATTCGGCACCATTCTGGCGGGCCTTGCGCCGGAACCAGTCGAACATGGTGCCGCCGTCGAAATAGCCTTCGTCGCGGGTGTTGTGATTGCCCGCGATGATGTCGTCGAGCGCGTAAAACGGATAGGCCGCCGCGATTTCGTCGCGCGACATGTGTCGCGTGCCCGCCCCGAGTGCTGCCTGCACCGCCTGGTTCCGCTGCAGTGTCTCGGCAAATTGCGGTGTGTCGGCCAGATAGAGATAGCCGAAGCTGTGCAATGCCAGCGCGGGCACCTCCGGGTCATCGCCCATGAAGCTGCGGAAATTGCGGATGAATTCCGCTCCGAACTGGCTCACGCGGATGTTGGCGGCGGTGCTGAACTGCTGTCGGATGCAGCTGTTGGTATGCGAGGTCGAGGCAAACCGGTAGGTCGGATCGCGTTCAACCACCAGCACGGTGCCGTCAAAGTCGTCCATCTGGCTGAGCCACCAGGCCACGGAAGAGCCATAGATGGCGCCGCCGATGATGATCACGTCATAGCGGGTGCGGGTCGGGGTCTGCATGACAGCTCCGTGTCGTGGTGTGTGCGCTTGACGATAGGCACAGGATCGCGCGCGTGCCCAGCGGAAATTACGTCTCGAACTGCCGTGCGATGGCACGTGCCACCATGTCGAGCCGATCTTGCCCGTAAAACATGTCACCGCGCACGAAATAGGTGGGAGAACCAAAGACCGAGCGGGCGATCGCCTCTTGCGTGTTGGCGTTGTGGATGGCCTGCACGGGCGCCGAGGCCGCAGCCGCCAAAAGCGCCGGACCATCCTGCCCGACATCCTCCGCCAGCCGTTCCAGCGTCCCGGCATCGTCGATGTCCGCGTCATCGCGCCAATGCGCCTGAAGGATCGCAAAGCCAAGCGCCTCAGGATCGGGCGAGGCGATGATCATGCCATTGGCGCGCGCCAGCGGATTGTCGTGATGGGTGGGGCGGTGGCGGATCATCGGCAGGCCGCGCCACTGCGCCCAGCGGATCAGCTCGCGCCCGAAGAAATAATCGATATGCGCCTGCGACCGTTCTGGAAACGATCTGGCCCCGGCAGCTGCGATCACGGGCAAAAAGTCAAAGGGACGGTGGCGCACCTGCCAGCCGCTGTCGGCGGCGATCCGCGCCAGCTCGTTCGCGCCCAGATAGGCATAGGCGGAATGGGCTGAATAGAAATACTCGATGATCCGCTCTGCCATCCGCAACCTCCCAGGTGATGTGCGTCCCGGCAGGATCTGCGGATTTTATCGACCCGTCCAGCCCGAATGTCGCAGCGTTAATTTGGGGGCCGTGATCGGATCATTTGACTCTGCCGCTCGGGGCGCCATCTTGTGCTCGGCCATAAGTGAAAGCATGGGTTGAGTGATGGACCGCCAGCAGATCGAAGGATTGATTGCCCGGGTGGCAATGAACGACCGGGCCGCGTTTGACCGGCTTTATGATGCGGTGTCCGCGAAACTCTTTGGCGTGTGCCTGCGTGTGTTGAACAATCGGGCCGCGGCAGAGGACGCCATGCAAGACAGTTTCGTAAAAATCTGGAACAATGCCGGGAGGTATCAGGCCAACGGGCTCAGCCCGATGACCTGGCTGATCACGATTGCCCGCAACACCTCCATCGACCGGCTGCGCGCGATCCGCAAGGGCCATCAGGACATCGACACGCCGGGATTGGAGCTGGCGGCCGCAGGCCCCACGCCCGAGCAATCCGCGATTGCCGCCTCCGAGGCGCAGCGGCTGGTCGGCTGCCTGGATGCGCTGGCCGAGGACCGCGGTGCGGCGGTGCGCGGCGCCTACCTTGATGGTAAGAGCTATGCCGAGCTGGCCGAGACGTTTTCGGTCCCGCTGAATACAATGCGGACATGGCTGCGCCGCGGGCTGATCGCCCTGAGGGAGTGCATGAGCCAATGACAGATCACGATCCCACTGCGCCACAGGGCGATGACATGCTCGCCGCCGAACTGGCGCTGAGCCTTCTGGAGGGCGACGAGCTGCGCGCGGCGCAGGCCCGGTTGCGTCGCGATCCCGGCTTTGCCGATCTGGTGACGCTCTGGCAGGAGCGGCTGGTGGCCATGACCGACGACATCGCCGCCGTGGCTCCCGCCCGCCGCGTGAAAAAGAAACTGATGAAGCGGCTGTTCCCCGCGCCGCGCGTGCCCTTGTCGCAGCGGCTGTGGGTATGGAAGGGCATCGCCTTTGCTGCGATGGCCTTTGCGGCCTACCTGGGCGTTCAGCAGCTTGCCCGTCTGCCGCAGACCGACCCGGGTGCCGTATTCGCGACCCAGATGACCGCACAGACGGTGCCGTTGCAGGTGCTCGCCGTGCTGGATCCCGCGCGGGGCGACGTCGCCTTCAGCCGCGTTGTCGGACAGGAACCGCAGGGCCGGTCGTTCGAGGTCTGGGCGATCTTGCCGGGCGCGGCACCGGTGTCGTTGGGGGTGCTGCCGCAGGCTCCGACGCTGCGCGTACAGCTTCCCGAACAGATGTTGATCCGCGCGGCCGAGCTTACCTTCGCGATCAGCGATGAACCCGCCGGCGGCTCGCCCACCGGCAGCCCGACAGGCGATATCCTGGCCGCCTCTCCGGTGATCGAGCTGTGATGGCGCACCCGTAGCTTTCGGAACTCCGGCGCATTTTCGCTAATTCGCGGAAAAATTCCGGACCACTGAAACTTGTCATGCACCGTTTGCGTGTACTGCATGATGCCAACCACCCGATCGGTTGGTACGCGAAGGAAAGTCGGTCTTTGGAAGGGCGATCAGCCCTGTAACCGGTTTAGTGCATTGACGAGTGTGCCGACTTTCCGTCGCGCGCCTGTCCTGATCCAGGGCAGGCGTCGCCGGTAGCAGTACGAATGTCGCGGGGGCAGGGCCGGTTTGCGTGCCTTGTGTCGCGGTGTTGCGCCGGTGCGGAAGGGAAACGTTTCCCTGTCCTGCCGTGATTTGAATGGTGTGGGTGCTGCCCAGAGTAACGAGTGACCGGGCGGTCCGGGCGTGTTTCGTCCGGGCCGTTTCGGCTTTGTGGTGACGCGATGACGTCACGACGGCAGCCGTGAAAATGCGGTGCCGCCCTGCCGGACCGGATCGTGCGCGCTGCGGCAAGTGTCGGTTTTGAACTGGACCGGGTGGCGGGCTTGCGTCATCCTGACCCCATGAAAACACCGCTGATCGACAACCTGCAGTATGCCAACTTCTCTCCCGCGATCTTTGCCGAGATGCGTGAGGGCGGGGTAGACGCTGTGCATGTCACCATCGCCTACCACGAAAGCTTTCGCGAGATGGTGCTGAACCTCGAGCAATGGAACCGCTGGTTCGAGGCGCATCCGGATCTGATCTTCAAGGGAACCGAGGCCGCCGACGTGCGGCGCGCACAAGAGACGGGGCGCACGGCGATCTTCTTTGGCTTCCAGAATCCCAGCCCGATTGAGGATGACATCGGCCTCGTCGAGATCTGCCATCAGCTGGGCATCCGCTTCATGCAGTTGACCTACAACAACCAATCGCTACTGGCGACCGGATGTTATGAAGATTACGACGCGGGCCTGACCCGCATGGGCCGACAGGTCGTGACCGAGATGAACCGCGTGGGGATGGTGGTGGACATGTCTCATTCCGGCGACCGCTCCACGCTTGAGGCGATCGACCATTCGAGCCGCCCCATCGCCATTACCCACTCCAACCCCGCCTGGTGGCACGACGCGCTGCGCAACAAATCCGACGAGGTGCTGTGTGCGCTGACGCAAAGCGGCGGGATGCTGGGGTTCTCGATCTATCCGCATCACCTGGCGGGGGGATCGGCCTGCACGCAGCAGAGCTTTTGCCAGATGATCGACGAAGCCGCGCGCCGCTATGGCGCGGCGCAGCTTGGGATCGGCACGGACCTGTGTCAGGACCAGCCCGACAGCGTGGTGGAATGGATGCGCGTGGGCCGCTGGTCGAAGGTGATCGATTATGGCGAAGGCTCGGTCGGGAATGCGGGGTTCCCGCCGATGCCGGGCTGGTTCGGGGGCAACCGGGACTTTGGCAACATCCGCGCGGGCCTGGAGGCGACATCGCTCACCACGGAAGAGATCGACGGCATCATGGGCGGCAATTGGCTGCGCTTTTACGCGGCAAGCTTTGGGGGGGCGGCATGAAGGATCATTCCGACGCGCCCGAACGGGCGGCGCTGCGCCCGCCGGACACGGTCATGCGTCTGGCGCGGATGGGGGCAATGTTTCCCACGCGCCTGTCGTTCCTGCGCAGCCTGATCCGGCGGCTCGCGGAGGAAGAGGCCCGCGTGACCCGGCGCGCCTGGGACATCTGCGCCGAAGGCTTTGGTCACGCGGTGTTCAGCGTCGATCTGGGCGGGCACACCTATTCGCTGGTCGCAATTTCAACCGATCTGCCCGACGAACTGCGCACCGACCGCGTGATCGCCACGGCCTGGGACAGCGCCTATGTGCTGTTCGACGGGGTGCCGGGGCCCGAGGATATCGCGCGGATCAAGGCCAACGCGCCGCTGCAGGAAGCCGGGCGTTTCTGCGTCCGCGACCTGGTGCTGAGCCGGGCGAACAAATCCGTCCGGCTGTTTGCACATGTGGTGGCCGCCTTGCGGGCCGGGCACCAGCCCGATGCGGCGATGATCCGCGATGTCGGTTATCTGATGCGCACCACGGCCGTCTACGGCAACGGCAAATTCGGGATCGCCGACCGATCGGTCTATGCCGACCGTCCGGGCCTTGAGGGGCCGTTCGCGGCCGAAATGTTGACCGTTTGGCTGATCCGGCATTTCACCCACGCGCTGGTTGAGCATGTAGGCCAGGGCACGCTGAACCGCGCGATCAAGCGGGATCTGGGCATCGGCAATTCCACCGGGCTCGGCATGGCGCCTTTCCTGGTCAACCACCCGGTCTTGTTGAACAATTGGATGCTGGCGCGCGAAATGGCGCTGGCGCGGGTGCGCGCGGTCGAGCGCCTGGAGGCCGCGCAGATCGCGCGGATTGGGGCACTCGCGGCGCGGGCGAAGCTGCACCTGACGCAATGGCAGGTGCCCGACCCGGTCCATCAGGCCCGCATCGACGGGCTGTGCGAGGCGTGGCAGGACGCGGCGACGCTGCTGGCGCCGGATGCGCTGAGCGGGTGCCGACCGCTGGACGCGGTGATGGTGGCGGTCGACCGGATGAGCGTGGACGTGCAGGAATTGATGGTGGCGCTGCTGATCGAGCCGTTTGGCGGTCTGGTCGATGATCTGGCCGATTGCATGGCCGATCCGTTCGGGGGCCTCGCGCCCCCGCTGTGCGATACCGACGCGCTGCGTGCGCAGATCGCTGCCG
>JBFFQZ010000069.1:0-11351 GCA_041573235.1 Sulfitobacter sp.
AGATTGCCAAGCAGCATGGCGGATCCCTGTATCTGTCATCGGCGCACGACACGGGGCCGGGCCTGCGCGTGGACCTGTTGCTGCCCCGTGAACTGTGACGCATTCCCGCCAATTTTCTGTTAATCTCTGCTAATCCGCGCCGCCTTCAGCGGGGCGGGTTAATCTTTTGATAGGTCGATCTGCGCTACTCTTTCCTTGGTGAGTTTTGAAATGTGGGAGAGAAAGCAATGTCATTGCCTGTCCAAGTCATGGGCCCTGAAGAGGGGCCGTTTCCTCAAATTATCAAGGCATTGTTGCTGGACGACAGCACATTCGACCGGGCCCGTATCCGACGTATGAGCCACAAGACCCAGCTTGCGCTACAGCTTACCGAGGTGGGCAGTATCCAGGAGTTGGAAGAAGCCGTCGCGCATGAGGCCTATGATCTGATCATGATCGACTATCGATTGCCACAGGGGGACGGGTTGTCGGTGCTGAACCATATCCAGAATACGCCACTCAACAAGGACGTCGCGACGATCATGATCACCGGCGACGGTGACATGGAAACGGCGGTGACCGCGATGCGCAACGGTTGTCATGACTTCCTGACCAAGGATGCAATGACTCCCGAACATCTGCGTTTTGCCATGACAAATGCGATGACGACGGCTGCGGAACATCGGGACTTGGTCGCGCAAAGCGAGCACCAGCGCAAAATCATCACGAAGGGCCTGACCGCCGCGTTGATGGACGAAGAGGTCCAGGGCAAGGTGGTGGCGCTGTTCAAGGACGAGTTCGACACGGCGCTGAGCCGCCATGCACAGATCTTCTCTCCGCATGATCACAGTGCGCTTGATGCAATGCTGGCCACCGTCGATGAGGATGACGAGTTCATCTTTATCTGACGGAACCGGGGGCTGTCGGGCTCGCGTGCAACAATTGCGGGTTTGTGGCGCACGCCTCGCGGCAAGCTTGCCCGCAACGGACCGCAGTTGGTGGGTTGACCGGAATGGAGCGTGCAAAAGGGCGCATTGCCCGTCGCACGACTGGCTTGTGTGCCCTGCCGTGTCTTTGCTCTTTGCTCTTGGCGCGGCGGGGCAGGCGGGCTAGGCCTGTGCCATGCGCCTTATCTTGCTGACCGTTCTGACCATGCTGGCCTTTGCCGCGAATTCCCTGCTGACCCGTGCGGCAGTGGAGGGCGGGCACATGGGCCCCGGCGCCTTTGCGCTGATCCGGGTGCTGTCGGCGGCTGTGCTTCTGGGCGGGATCGGTCTTTGGCGGGGCAGGCGCCTGCCGCTGTTACGCCGTGCGCGGCTGCCCGGCGCGCTGAGCCTGACCGCCTACATGCTGGGCTTTTCGTTGGCGTATCTGACGCTGGATGCAGGGCTGGGCGCGCTGATTCTTTTCGGCATCACCCAGATCACCATGTTCGGTCATGGCGCCCTGACCGGAGCCGCGCCGACGCTGCGGCAGATCACCGGCGCGGGTGTGGCCTTTTGCGGGTTGCTTCTGGTGCTGTGGCCCGGCGCGGGCAGCATGACCGACCCGCTGGGCGCTGCGCTGATGGTTGTCGCGGGGCTGGGCTGGGGCGCGTATACGATTGCGGGGCGGGGGGCTGCGGACCCGCTGGCGGCGACGGCGGCGAATTTCCTGTTCTGCCTGCCGATCCTCGCGGTTCTGCTGATCGGTTTCGGGGTGTCTGGCACGCCCTATGGCTATCTGCTTGCGGTGCTTTGCGGCGCGGTGACTTCGGGTCTTGGTTATGCGCTGTGGTACAGCGTGCTGCCGCAAATGCGCGGCACCACGGCCGCGGTGGTGCAGCTGAGCGTGCCGGTGATCGCGATCCTCGCGGGGGCTCTTGTATTGGGTGAACAAATCACACCGACGATCCTGCTGGCTGCGGCGCTGGTGCTGGGTGGTATCGGCTGGGCGGTGACCTCGCGGGCAAACCCTGTCAGGTGACGAAGGGTTCCAGCGGGTCGTACAACGGCGCGTCATGATCGCCCCAGGCCACTGCGGCAAGGCTGTCGGGCTTCACCCGCAGCCCCGCCATTTCGTCGCGCGTCACCCAGCGGCGGTCGGTCACGATCCGGTCGATGTCCTGCCAGTCGGCGTCCATCTCTGGCGGGCTGAGCAGGGTGCAGCGGAAATAGACATCCACCTGGTGAAAGCTGCCCGCGGGGTCGTGGAATTCATTCACGAGGCACGGTGCGCCCACGGTGATGTGCAGGCCGGTTTCCTCGAACACCTCGCGGACCAGGTTTTCCGGTAGCGCGCTGCCTCGTTCCACCCCGCCGCCGGGCGCGCACATCAGGTCGCTCTTGTCGGCGGGCCAGGCGTTGACCAGCAACAGGCGGGCCTGGTGCAGGATGACCGCACGCACGGCAAGGCGGGGAGGAGTGGTTGGGGTCATCGGGCACTTTCGAACGGTCGGGGGCTGTCAACGGCAGCGTGATTGATTACATAGCGGATCATGAGGCTTTTCGCGATCATATGCGCCCTGTGTGTGGCGGCAAGTGCGGCAGACGCGCGCTGTGTCGTGTTGCTGCATGGGCTGGCACGGACAGAAAGCTCCTTTGCGTTGATGGAGGCCGCGTTGAAGGCCGAAGGCTGGCGCGTGGTGCGCCCCGGATATCCCTCGACAGAAGCCCCCATAGAAGAGCTGACGCGGCGCACGTTGCCCGATGCCGTGTCGGCCTGCGGCACACGGAAGGTCGATTTTGTCACCCATTCGATGGGTGGCATTCTGGTGCGGCAATGGGTGGCCGAGGTCGGCGCGGACCGGGTGGGGCGCGTGGTGATGCTGGGGCCACCGAATCAAGGCAGCGAAGTCGTTGACGAAATGCGCGATGTGATCGCCTTTGACTGGATCAACGGGCCTGCCGGATTGCAGATGGGTACGGGGCCGGGGTCACTGCCGCGCAGCCTGCCGCTGGTCACGTTCGAACTGGGCGTGATCGCCGGGGCGCAGTCGCTGAATCCGTATTTCTCATCGCTGCTGCCCGGAGAGGATGACGGCAAGGTGTCAGTCGCCTCGACCCGTGTGGCGGGGATGGACGATCACATTGTCCTGCCGGTGACCCATACTTTCATGATGAACAACCCGCGGGTGATCTCCCAGACGCTGCAGTTCCTGCGCACCGGGCATTTCGACCCTGATCTGACCCTGCTTGAGGCGGTGTTGGATCAGATCGGCTGTCCGCAGGGGGGCTGTTTGCCGGGTGTGGGGGGCGAGGGTGATTGATCTTGATCTTTTCGGCGCGGAGGTGCTGGGGCCGGAGGGCCTGCACCGTGACGGGTTGTCGTTTGCCGATGGCCGGATCGTGGATGCCCCCGTTGGCCGGTCCGTCGATCTGACAGGGTATCTGGTGCTGCCGGGGATCGTGGATGTCCACGGCGACGGGTTCGAGCGGCATCTGGCCCCGCGCCGCGGTGCGATGAAGCAGATGGCCGAGGGGCTTGTCGCGGTCGAGGCAGAGCTGGCGGCCAACGGCATCACCACCGCCGTGCTTGCGCAATTCGTCAGCTGGGAGGGGGGCGTGCGGTCGCTGGACTTCGCGCAGCAGGTGTTTTCGCATCTGCGTGATGTGGCGCCCTCGATGGTGACCGACCTGCGCGGGCAGCTGCGTTTCGAAACATATCTGCTGGACCTTTACGATGATCTGCCCACGCGGATGGCGGATTGGGGGCTGTCCTATGTGGTCTTCAACGATCACCTGCCCCACGACCGGCTGCGCGACGGGCGGCAGCCCCGGCGGCTGGTCGCGCAGGCGCTCAAGGCGGGGCGCAGTCCCGAAAAGCAGCTCGCGCTGATGCATGGGATGGAGGCGCGCGCCGACGAGGTGCCAGGTGCGCTGGATAAGCTCTGTGCGCGGCTCGCGGCGCAAGGGGTCGTCATGGGCAGCCACGACGACCAGACCGCCGAAGGGCGCGCCCTGTGGGCGGCGCGCGGTGTCACGGTCGCGGAATTTCCCGAAACGCTTGAAGCCGCAGAGGCAGCGGCGCAGCAGGGCGGCACGGTCGTCATGGGCTCACCCAACGTTGTGCGCGGCGGCTCGCATAACCGTAACGTGTCGGCGATTGATCTGATCGCGATGGGTTATTGCGACGGGCTGGCATCGGATTACCACTATCCCAGCGCACGGCGCGCGGCGCTGATGCTGTGGCAGAACGGGATGCGCGATCTTGCCGGGGCTTGGGCCATGGTGTCGACGGGACCGGCAGCGGTGCTGGGACTGTCGGACCGGGGCGTGCTGGCGCCGGGCAAGCGGGCGGATTTCGTCGTGCTGGAGCGCGACAGCCTGCGGGTGGCGGCGACATTCGTGCAGGGTCGCGTCAGCTATCTGGCAGGCGACATCTGGACGCGGCTGTTGGGATAGCGACGCGCGCAGCCCAGGCAGTGGACGCGCGTGTCAGCCCTTGATGCGGTTCACATGGCCCATCTTGCGGCCCGGCTTGACCTCGGTCTTGCCATAGAGGTGGATGGCGCAATTCGGTTCCTTGGCAAGCTGCGGGATGCGGTCCACATCGTCGCCGATGAGGTTCTCCATGGTCACATCCGCATGGCGGCTGCCATCGCCCAGCGGCCATCCGGCTATGGCGCGGATGTGCTGTTCGAACTGATCCACGCAACAGCCGTTCTGCGTCCAATGCCCCGAATTATGCACGCGCGGAGCGATTTCATTAACGATCAGCCCTTGCGGCGTCACGAAAAGCTCGACCCCCATGACGCCGACATAGTCGAGCGCGTTCAGTATCCTGGCGGCCAGCAGCACCGCATCTGTGCGCAAGTTGGCAGGGATGCCTGCGGGCACGGTGGTGGTGTGCAGGATGCCGCCCCGGTGGACATTCGCGCCGGGATCGTAGCAGGCCACGTCACCCTGCGGATTGCGCGCGGCGATGATCGAGATCTCCATGGTGAAATCCACGAAGCCCTCGAGCACGGCGGGCGCGCCTGCCATGTCGGCCAGCGCCTGCGGGGCGTCCTGCGCGGACATGAGCCGCGACTGCCCCTTGCCGTCATAGCCAAAGCGCCGTGTCTTGAGGATGGCAGGCGTGCCGATGGTTGCGATGGCGGCGCCCAGGCTGGCGGCATCGGTGATGTCGGCGAAGGGGGCGACGGTCAGGCCGATCTCCTGCAGGAAGTCCTTTTCCGTCAGGCGGTCCTGCGAGGTGCCAAGTGCACGGCGGTTTGGATGAATCGGGACGATCGCCTCGATCGTGTCGAGCGCGGCGGTGGGGATGTTTTCAAACTCGTAGGTGACCAGATCGACGGCGCGGGCAAAGGCGGTCAGCGCATCGGTGTCGTCGTACGAGGCGGTGGTGACGGCATGGGCCACGTCGCCGGCAGGGGGCTGGGCGCCCGGCTCATAGATATGGGTGCGCAGGCCAAGCCGAGCTGCGGCGACGCTGAGCATGCGGCCCAGCTGTCCGCCGCCGAGAATGCCGATGGTGGCGCCTGTGGGCAAAGGATCATTCATCGCGCGGTGCTTCCGGGATGGAGGCGGACAGAGCCTCGCGCCAGGCGTCGAGGCGCCGGGCAAGATCGGGATCCTGAAGCGCGAGGATTCCGGCGGCCATCAGTGCCGCGTTGGCGGCCCCCGCGGCACCGATCGCCATGGTGGCGACAGGGAACCCCTTGGGCATCTGAACGATGGAATACAGGCTGTCCACGCCCGACAGCGCCTTGGTTTGCACCGGCACGCCGATCACCGGCACGCGCGTCTTCGATGCCATCATCCCCGGCAGATGCGCGGCCCCCCCGGCACCCGCGATGATCACCTGCAATCCGCGGTCCACGGCGGTCTTGCCGTACTCCCACAGGCGGTCCGGCGTGCGGTGCGCCGACACGATCCTGGCTTCGTAGGGCACGTCGAGCGCGTCAAGCAATGTGGCGGCTTCGCGCATCGTGGACCAGTCGGATTGCGAGCCCATGATGATGCCAACGGGGGGGGTGCTCATGTCTGGGGGCCTTTACGTCAGGGATTGAGCGCGCACTATAGCCAGCTGGCGCGCGGGGGCAATGCAGGGCGGCGGGCAATTTCACCCAACGTGAGGGGCACGCGGTACGCGGTCCGGGGCATCAGGCGATGATGTCGGGGGTGAGCCGGTCTTCGAGCTGGGCAATGCGGTCCTTGAGGCTCAACTTGCGCTTTTTCAGCCGTTGCATGGTCAATTGATCGCCGATGCCGCGCTCAGCCAGGGCGTGGATGGCATTGTCCAGATCTCGGTGTTCGCGGCGGAAAACTTCCAGCTCCACGCGCAGCACCTCGTCCGTCTGCATTGAAAGATCGCCTCGCGCGTTCATGGCACCCCTGATTCTGGCTACAATTTACGCGTCCGACCTTAAGGCTTAACTGCTTTCACGCATAGCCCTTGCGCGCGGCGGAAGCGCTTCCCATATTGCTGGTATGCGGTTGCCGAAGACGGGGCCGCAGATGACTGTCGCTTGAAGATATGAGGACGTGTCGCTGATGACAAAACTGACGCTGGCTTCTTATCCCCACATGTTGGGATTTGAACAGCTGGAAAGGCTGCTGGAACGCAGCGCCAAATCCGGCAACGAAGGCTATCCGCCTTTCAACATCGAGCAGACTTCGGAGCTGAGCTATCGCATCACGCTTGCCGTGGCCGGGTTTGCCGAGACCGATCTGTCGATCACCGTGGAGGACCGCCAACTGGTCATCCGGGGTCGCCAGACAGACGATCACGAGGGTCGCGTATTCTTGCATCGCGGCATCGCGGGACGCCAGTTTCAGCGCAGCTTTGTGCTCGCCGAGGGTGTCGAAGTGGGCGAAGCGCTGATGGAAAACGGTCTGCTGCATGTGGACCTGACCCAGGCGAAGCCTGAAACCGTTGTTCAGACGATCAACATCAGAAAGGGGTAAGACATGGAGAATTCAGTGATGAACGGGGCCGTTGACCGCACCGTATACGTCAAAACGATCGCCGTGACCGATCTGCCCCGCGAAGTGCGTGATCAGGCCAAGGGGCTTGACCAGCTTTACGCGGTGCATAACGCGCAGGGCCAGCAACTGGCACTGGTCGGTGACCGCAAGCTGGCGTTCGACCTGGCGCGCGAGCATAATTACGCGCCTGTATTGGTACATTAATCCGCTTGACCCCAAGGGGTCGAAGCCGACTGGATAAGGGTCGCGGGAAACCGCGACCCTTTTTCTGTCTGGAGGTCACATGGCGTTTCAATTCGATTGGGTGGATGCCTTTACGGACGTGGTGTTCGGGGGCAATGGTTGTGCGGTGGTGCATGGGGGTGCTGAGTTATCGGATGAGGTCTGCATGGCCTATGTGCGCGAAACCTCGTTGGTGGAATGCACATTTACCGGCCCGTCAGAGCTGGCTGACGTGCGCGTGCGTTATTTCCTCGCCAGCCGCGAGATCCCGTTTGCAGGGCATCCCACCGTGGCGACCGTCGTCGCGATGCGCAGGCGCGGGATGGTCGGTGACGGGCCGCTGGTGCTTGAGACAAAGGCGGGGCTGGTCCCGGTTGAGGTGGCAGGAGATCGTGTGACGATGACCCAGATCGCACCGGAATTCGGTGCCCAAGTGGATGCCGCTCTTGTTGCTGCCGTTGGAGGGATTGACCCGTCACTGATCATCGCCCCGCCGCAGATTGTCTCGACGGGGTTGCCGTTCTGCGTGACCGTGGTCAAGGACCGCGCCACGTTGGAGCGGCTGTCGCTGGATCCCACCGCGCTGGCGGCCTATGCAAAGGCGCTGGGCCATGACGGGACCGATGTCATGGAGCCCTTCTGGGTGGCGCTGGAAGGGGCGAGCAGCGCCGGTGACACGTTCGCGCGGCTTTTGCTGGCACCGCCGAGCCCGCCGGAGGACCCCTTTACCGGGTCGGCAACGGGCGCGATGGCGGCGTATCTTTGGGCGCGGGGGCTGATCGACGCACCCGATTTCTGCGCCGAGCAGGGGCATGGCATGGGCCGCCCCGGACAGGCGCAGGTGCAGGTACTGGGGCCGCGCGACGCGATTTCGGGGGTGAAGGTGTCGGGCTTCGGGGCGCTGGTGATGTCGGGTCAGCTGCATCTGGGCTGACGGAACGGGGGCAAACGCAAAAGGCCAGCCCGGACAGGCTGGCCTTTGATCGCGTCTTGGTCCGGTCAGCCCTTGATCAGGCCCATGCTTTCAAGCTTCAGCAGCACCTGGTGGGCACAGGTGTCGACGTCCACGTTTTCCGTTCCGACAGACAATTCAGGATTCTGCGGCACGTCGTAAGGGTCGGAGATGCCGGTGAACTCCTTGATCTTGCCCTCGCGCGCGAGCTTGTAGAGCCCCTTGCGGTCGCGACGCTCGCATTCCTCGATCGAGGTTGCCACGTGGATTTCGACAAAGGCACCGAACTGTTCGACATCTTCGCGCACGGCCCGGCGGGTCGTGGCGTAAGGCGCGATGGGCGCGCAGATGGCAATCCCGCCGTTCTTGGTGATTTCACTGGCGACATAGCCGATGCGGCGGATGTTCAGGTCGCGGTGCTCCTTGCTGAAACCCAGCTCCGAGCTGAGGTTCTTGCGCACGATGTCCCCGTCCAGCAGCGTCACGGGGCGACCGCCCTGTTCCATCAGCTTGACCATCAGCGCGTTGGCGATGGTGGATTTGCCCGAGCCGGAAAAGCCGGTGAAGAACACGGTAAAGCCCTGCTGTGCCCTTGGCGGGCGGGTGCGGCGCAGCTCGCGGACGACCTCGGGGAATGAGAACCATTCAGGAATTTCGAGACCTTCCTGCAGGCGGCGGCGCAACTCGGTGCCCGAGATGTTGAGGACGGTAACACTGTCCTTGTCCGCGATCTCGTCCGCAGGCTCGTACTGAGCGCGTTCCTGCACATAGACCATGTGTTTGAAGTCGACCATTTCGATGCCCATTTCCTCCTGATGGTCGCGGAACAGGTCCTGTGCATCATAGGGGCCATAGAAATCGTCACCGGCCGAGTTCTTGCCGGGGCCTGCGTGGTCGCGGCCGACGATGAAATGGGTGCAGCCGTGGTTGCGGCGGATCAGGCCGTGCCAGACCGCCTCGCGGGGGCCGGCCATGCGCATGGCGAGGTTCAGCAGGCTCATCGAGGTGGTGGCCTGCGGGTACTGGTCCAGCACCGCCTCGTAGCAGCGCACGCGGGTGAAGTGATCGACGTCGCCCGGTTTGGTAAGGCCCACGACCGGGTGGATCAGCAGGTTCGCCTGCGCCTCGCGCGCTGCGCGGAATGTCAGCTCCTGATGCGCGCGGTGCAGCGGGTTGCGGGTCTGGAAGGCCACGACCTTGCGCCAGCCCATCTTGCGGAAATAGGCGCGCAATTCGTTGGGGGTGTCACGGCGGGATTTGAAATCATAGTGCACGGGCTGTTGAATACCGGTGATCGGCCCGCCGAGGTAAACTTTGCCCGCAGTGTTGTGCAGGTAGTTCACCGCCGGATGCGCGGAGTCATCGGCGCCAAAGACCTTCTCGGCCTCGCGCGCCTTGTCGGGGGTCCAGCTGTCGGTGACGGT
This sequence comes from Sulfitobacter sp., assembly GCA_041573235.1. Lineage (GTDB taxonomy): Bacteria > Pseudomonadota > Alphaproteobacteria > Rhodobacterales > Rhodobacteraceae > Sulfitobacter. The sequence goes on from JBFFQZ010000069.1 coordinate 9,489, forward strand.
CATGGTGGCGAGGATCACGCCTTCCTGATCGCGCAGGGCGATGTCCTGGCCGATTTCGAGCTTGCCCGCAAAGTCCTCGGACACGTCGAGCGTGATCGGAATGGGCCACAGGCTACCGTCGGCAAGGCGCATGTTTTCGACGACGCCGTTGTAATCCGCTTCGCTCAGGAACCCCTTCAGAGGGTTGAACCCGCCGTTCATCAGCAACTCGAGGTCGCAGATCTGGCGGGGTGTCAGGTCGTGGCTGACCAGATCGGCGGCCTCGGCCTTCATCTTTTGCGCGGAATCGTAAGATACATAGAGTTCGGGAATCGGCGCGAGGTTAGAGCTTTGCATGCCATATCTTTCTTGAAAAACGGATCATGTGTTGCAGGCCTCCTAGCCGCTGACGCTAAGGGAAATCAAGCTTCCAGGCACGATTTGGCATCCTTGCATGGCTGATAGGCATTATTTGCAACCCGCATGGGGGCTGTGCCGGGATATTTCCAGACCCGGCACAGGGCGGGATTGGCGCGGCAGGATGTTCGCCATGCACCGATTTTCCACGCGGTGCGATCTAACCGGCCTCTTGCCTGGGTCGCTCCGGACCCTCGGACGTTGCCGCCCGTGCTTTATTCCGCGGCCGGACTCTCGGCGCCATACCCGAGCGGTTCGGTCACGGCCTTGCCTTCGTCGAGACCCTGCTCGGAAAGCCAGCGCTCCGCTTCCAGGGCGGCCATGCAGCCCATCCCGGCGCTCGTGACCGCCTGACGATACTTGTGGTCGGTCAGATCGCCCGCGGCAAAGACGCCGGGCACGGAGGTTTCGGTGCTGTCGGGTTTGGTCACGACATAGCCGCCCATATGCGTCTCGAGCGTGTCTTTCACCAGCTCGTTCGCGGGGGCATGGCCGATGGCCACGAAGACGCCCTTGGCCGGGATGTCGGTGATTTCGCCGGTCTGGACGTGTCTGACCTTGACCCCTTCGACGCCCAGAGGCGCGTCCGTGCCATAGACTTCATCCAGTTCGTGGAACCACAGTGGCACGATCTTGGGGTTTTTCATCAGCCGGTCGATGAGGATCTTTTCGGCGCGCAACTCATCGCGACGGTGGATCAGCGTCACCTTCGAGGCGAAATTGGTCAGGAAAAGCGCCTCCTCCACGGCGGTATTGCCGCCGCCGATGACGACGATCTCCTGACCGCGGTAGAAAAAGCCGTCGCAGGTCGCGCAGGCCGAGACGCCAAACCCCTTGAATTTATCTTCCGTCTCGAGACCAAGCCATTTGGCGCGCGCCCCTGTGGCGAGGATGACGGCATCGGCCACATAGGTTGTGCCGCTGTCACCTTTGGCTGTGAACGGGCGTCCGGACAGGTCCAGATCAGTGATGATGTCGCCGATGATTTCGGTGCCCATGGCCTTGGCGTGGGCCTCCATGCGGATCATCAGGTCGGGCCCCTGCACCTCGGTATCCCCGGGCCAGTTCTCGACCTCGGTGGTGGTTGTCAGCTGGCCGCCCGGCTCGATCCCCTGCACGAGGATGGGGTCAAGCATGGCGCGGCTGGCATAGACGCCCGCAGTGTATCCGGCGGGGCCGGAGCCGATGATCAGAAGCTTGGTTTTGCGTGTCTCGGCCATGTTTGTACCCCCGGGGAATCTCTTTGCGATGGTTCGACGATATATACTTCCGCCTCGGGCTCTTAAACCCCTCTCTACAGGGTCTCTGATGCCGACCATCGACTGGGGGGACGATAGACGCATGCGGCAGGGCATCGGAATTTTTGAAAAATTCCGGCCGGAAAATTTGAAATTTTCCGATCTCTTCCTTGAAGGCTTGGGTGGGATGCAAATATTGTTGCGTACCCTTGAAACAATATTGCGCACG
>JBFFQZ010000070.1:0-11275 GCA_041573235.1 Sulfitobacter sp.
CTCCGCCTCGGCGAAGGCGGTAAATTCGGCATCGAGCGCCGCGCGGGCGGCGCGGAGCTCCGCCCGGTCCTCGTGCAGAATCTGGTCGAGCCGCAGGGCCGGGGCCGGCTCGCCGCGGAATCGCGCCAGCCACAGGATATCGCCGACCAGCAGGTGGTTCAGCGTGCCAAAGATCGAGCCGAACACAGCCCCCCGGTCCGCCATGAGGTCCGTTTCATCCACATTCTGAACTATGCGCCGCAACTGATTGTTTTGAAACGCATTATATCGCGCCATCTGCAGTACATAATCCTTCTGGATCACGGATGGGGGCCTTTCCAGTCGATCGGACAGATCTCTGCTGATTTGCCGCCGAAATCCCACACCCGGCCATAGTCGCGCACCCGCGACTTCAGCCCGCGCGCGGCGATGATGTCAGGCCCCATCCAGTATTTGGAATTGCTGATCATCACCGGGTGCTCGGGATCCTTGCCCGCGATCGCCTCGATCTCGCCAGAGATCTTGCGCCCGATCTGGATCGACCGCTTGTTGCCGTCGCGGATGATCTGCACCGGCGCGCGCTCGGCGCCGATGATCTCGGACACCAGCATGGTGAACAGGCCTGTCGTGCCGCCGGCCGCGCCCGAAAATATCTGCAGGATGCCGTTGTAGGCCTTGCCTGATGCGCGCTCATCCACATAGGCCGCAACCTTCCAGTTGCCCTCGCCCATTCGGCCCGGAATATCCACGAGCAATCCGACGTTCAGCCCGCCCAGATCCTCGCCTTCGTAATGGCCTGAGTCGATGGCGATGGCCATCCAGGCGTGGCAATGCCCCTCGGTCGGGGGATGCGCGCCAAGGCTGACCACACAGGGGCAGAAGACTTCGCATGAGCAGTTCAGAAACAGCTCGCCCTTGATCGCCCACTCGGTCGGCGTCGCGTCCCGACGCTTGGGGTTGGGCATGCGGCTGTCGATGCGTTGACTGATCGGCAAGCGGTCCGCGTCCGCCCTCTTGTTGGTGGCCATCTCTTATCCTCCCGTGAACATGGGCATGCCCGCCACGGCGAAGGCGCCGAGGATCAGCAGAAATCCCATTGGTTTCGTTACATAGTGGCCGACCTGCGGCAGCTTTTCCAGTACCATAAACAGCGTCGCCAGCCCCATCCAGGCCAGGTTCATCACCCCGCCCGCAAATCCAAGCGCCATAAATCCCCAGCAGCAGCCGACGCAGAAGGAACCCAGGTGCGTTCCCATCCGAAGCCCGCCCGAAAATCCCGTGCGCCAATGGCCAAGGAAATACATCGCCGGCGCGTGGCAGACGCCGTGGCAGATCTCTTTCGCGCGGGTGAATTGGTAAAGGCCGACCGCCAGCAGCAGCGCCGCCGCGAACCAGCGCGACGTGGCAATGCCCAGCATGTCGATCACGCCGCCGAACAGCAGCAGCAACTGCAGCCCCGCCAGCACCAGCGCCGCACCGACCCAGACCGCGAAGTATCCCGCGATCACGCCCAGCCACCCGGCCCGCGTGCCGGTGGCGCTGACCATCAGATCCTCGTAGGCGCGCAGGGTCGGCACCAAGGTGGGCAGCATCATCGCGGCCATCATCAGCGCCCACATCGCCGCCAGCGGTCCGAATTCGGCCATCGGCATGCGCATTTCCATGCGCGGGTCCATCCGCCGCATCGCTTCGGCCATGGCATCGGGACGGCCCAGCAGATCAAGGCCCATGGACGTGCTCATGCTGACCAGCACCCACCACGCGAGCAGGATCAGGCCAAAAAATCCAAGCCATAGCGAGGAGCGAAGGAGATGCGGCATAGGTTTCGATCCAGGGGCGACTCAACAATTGAAAAATTAATGTCAGACATTTATCCTCAGACCAAGCAGAAATGTAAGACATATGAGAATCGATCCAAAAAGCGCGGCCGACCTCTCGGCCCAGATCGCAACCGCCATCCGTGACGAAATCGTCGAGGGGCGGTTGATCGTGGACCAACGGCTACCCTCCGAAGCGGAGCTGGCCGATCATTTCGACGTGTCCCGGCCCACCGTGCGCGAGGCCCTGAAGCGGCTTGCCGCGCAATCGCTGATCCGAACGCAGCGGGGCGCGTCGGGCGGTGCTTTCGTCAACCGGCTGAGCTTTGAAGAAGCCTATGCGCAGCAGATCACGACGTCCACGTTGCTGCTGTCGATGAACACCGTCAGCTTCGAGACCGCCTGCGAAGCCCGTTTCGCGCTGGAGCGTGCCTGTGCGGCACTCAGCGCGCAGCGCCGGACCGCGGATCATCTGGCCGCGATGCGCGCCGAGATCCACAGGCAGGACCAGCCCGGCCTCACGGATGAAGCATTTTGCGCCTCCGACGTCGCCTTTCACCGCGCGCTTGTGGATGGTGCGGGCAATCCTGTGTTGTCCTATCAACTGGCCGGCGCGGTCGAGGCGATGCAGCCCCTGATGAACATGATCACCTTTACCGGCCGCGACCGCGCGCGCATCGTGGCCCTTCACGAGCGGATCGCCGACGCGGTCGAAGACCAGGACGGCGGTCGCGTGGCGGACGGGCTCAGCGCACTGGAAGACGAAACGCAAACGCTTGCCGCCCGGCTTTTCGCGGAACGCACCGCGGAAGCGTAATCTCGCTTTTTACGCCCTGCTCAAAAGCCCGCTATTGCCCTGCCAAAATTTTGGCACGATTGCATGTTCGTAACACAAAGTGACTGCGACATATGATATGTGGAACGCGTCTCACACGGTCTGCACCGGCTGGCTTGCAGGCTGCTTTGCAGGGGAGAAACTGTGCCTGCCGCATCATGGCCCCAGAATCGGCGCGCCGGGGCTACGCGCGGCGCTTACGTTCCCACTGTCGCAGCCGCGAATGAGTCGGCCATCGTGTTGTGAGCCCTTGAAATCGGCGCCTGTTGCTTCTACCTTTAGGGTGTCCTTCGGGACTATGGACATAAACGCGCTCGTAATACGCGGATCGGACCCGGGGGCGGTACCCGGCGACTCCACCAAATATCCTTCATTTGAGGATCATGGGGTCGAAACAGGATCGACGAACGTCTAAAGGAGTTTGCTTTGTTTCGGCTGTCTGCCACCGTTATCGGCGAAACATGTACAATTGCAAATGACAATCGTGCTCCAATGGCGATGGCCGCGTAAGCGACCGGAACTATTGAAAATTAAGCCCTTAGGCCTAGCAGCTTAAGGCGGGGTTCGCAGGTACCTGGCAACAGAAACCTGCACTTTTCTCCCACATGATATCCCGGCACGCGACTGTTTCGACACGGGTGCGCCAGACATGGGCGCGGTAACTACGCTCACGATCATCCCCGAACGAACTTGCCCGCCGTTCGGATTACCGGATGCGATCGCGTGACCCTTTTTGCGGCAGTTCTAGGCGGGATCAGCGTGCCAAGCCGCGTCAAACGCGGGGTTTGATGCTTTCATCGGCATTCGCGCCAGCGTGAGAGTGTAAATTTCCCATTTGCCCTGTCCTGGATCGCAGGTCGCGGCGCCCCCTTTCACTCGCCTCAGAATGAGTTATGATGAAATGGAAAGTGCACCTGAAGGATCTGATATGAGCCGCAGCATCGACTATGGCAATCTAATGCACGACGCCATGCGGAGCCTGATCCGTAATGTCCTGCAAGATGTTGCGGACAATGGTCTGCCGGGCGCGCATCACTTTTTCATCACCTTCGACACGGGCCATCCGGATGCCGAGTTGGCGGACTGGCTGTCTGACAGGTATCCCAGCGAGATGACGGTGGTCATGCAGCATTGGTACGATAACCTCGAGGTTACGGACGATGGTTTTGCCATCACCCTCAATTTCGGGGACGCGCCGGAGCCGCTGTATATTCCCTACGATTCGATCCGCACCTTTGTCGACCCATCGGTCGAATTCGGCCTTCGGTTCGAACAACAGGGCGAGGATGAGACGGAAGACACCAGTGCGGCGTCCGAAGACACATCAGAGGACACAGATTCCTCCAAAGCCGACCAGGACGCCGAGGACCATCCGGCAAAAGCCGCTGAAATCGTTTCCCTCGACAGTTTTCGCAAAACATAAGTTTGCGCAGGCCTGCAGTGCCCGCTAAACACCTCCTGACGTCCAAAGACCATATCAGGAGCGCCCCAATGGCCGACACCCGTACCGAAACCGACAGCTTTGGCCCGTTGGAAGTCCCTTCCGACAAATACTGGGGCGCCCAGACACAGCGTTCGATCATAAACTTTCCGATCGGCTGGGAAAAACAGCCCATTGCGATTGTGCGCGCGCTGGGCGTGATCAAACAAGCCTGCGCCGAGGCAAACATGGCGCAGGGTACGCTGGATGACGCACGCGGAAAGGCCATCGTTCAGGCCGCTTCAGAAGTGGTCGCAGGCAAGTTCGACGATAATTTTCCACTGGTCGTCTGGCAGACCGGGTCAGGCACCCAATCGAACATGAACGCCAACGAGGTCATCGCCAACCGCGCCATCGAGATCATGGGCGGGGTGATCGGCTCGAAGGATCCCGTGCACCCGAACGATCATTGTAACATGGGCCAATCGTCGAACGACACTTTCCCCACGGCAATGCACATCGCGGCGGCCACATCCGCCCGTGACGTGCTGCTGCCGGGGTTGAAAAAGTTGCACGGGGCGCTGCAGGCCAAGGTCGAAGAATTCGATGGCATCATCAAGATCGGCCGCACTCACACGCAGGACGCCACACCGCTCACGCTGAGCCAGGAGTTCTCGGGTTATGCCCACCAGGTCGCGATGGGCATCAAGAGGGTCGAAGACGGCCTGGGCCGCATCTATGAACTGGCCCAGGGCGGCACGGCAGTCGGCACCGGCCTGAACACCCGCAAAGGCTGGGCAGAAACCGTCGCGGCCAACATGGCCCGGATCAGCGGCCTGCCCTTCGTGACCGCGCCCAACAAATTCGAAGCGCTGGCCGCCCATGACGCCATGGTCGAAATTTCCGGCCATCTCAAGACAGTGGCGGCAAGCCTGTTCAAGATCGCCAACGACATCCGGCTTCTGGGCTCTGGCCCCCGCTGCGGTCTGGGAGAGTTGATCCTGCCCGAAAACGAGCCGGGATCGTCGATCATGCCGGGCAAGGTCAACCCGACCCAATGCGAAGCTCTGACGCAGGTTTGCATCCACGTGATGGGCAATGATGCCGCCGTCGGTTTTGCCGGCAGCCAGGGTCATTTCGAGCTGAACGTCTACAAGCCGATGATGGCCTACAACGTGCTGCAATCCATGCAGCTTCTGGGGGACGCCGCCTCGGCGTTTACCGACAACCTCGTTCTGGGCCTGAAGGCTGATGCCGACCGGATCGAAAAACTGATGCGCGAATCGCTCATGCTGGTGACGGCGCTGGCCCCCGAAATCGGCTATGACAACGCCACAAAGGTCGCCAAGACGGCGCACAAGAACGGCACGACGCTCAAGCAAGAAGCGATCGCACTGGGTTTCGTCGACGAAGAAACATTCGAGCGCGTCGTGCGCCCCGAAAACATGATCGGGCCAAAATGAGCAATCCCATCAACCTCAACAAGGTCCGCAAGGAACGCGACAGATCATCGCGCCGCGCACGGGCGGACGAAAACGCTGTCCAATTCGGTCAGACGAAGGCGCAAAAAGAAGCGCTGAAGGCACGCGCGGCGCAGATTGCGCGCAATCTGGAAGCGCATAAACGCGAGACATGACAGAACGGCCGGAAAAGCATTCGGTGACCCTGCAGGGTCACCGCACCTCGATCTCTCTAGAGGCCCCGTTCTGGGCCGAATTGCGTGCAATCGCACTTGAACGCTCCATTCCGATCAACGCATTGGTCGCCGAAATTGACGCGGCACGCGGATTGGACAGCGGATTGGCATCGGCGTTGCGCGTCTATGTGCTGGAGACGTTAAGAGATCGTTTACCGAAAGAAGACTAAGATCGGGGATGCGCCAAACCCAATCCCCCTTACCCCCCAGATGTGGATGATCGATCTTTTCAGCGCCCGTGCAGCTGCACGCGGCGGCGTGATCCGTCGGAAAATCCGCGATATCGAACGCTACGTCGGGCGCCGGGAGTTTGACGATGAACTCAGACGGCGCGGCTTTCATGCGGTGGAGAATGCGGGTCAACTCGTGATCTTCTGCAACCAAGAGCCAATCCGCATCGTCATTTAATCGTTTTCTTTCAAAGAAAACGGACGGAATTTTTGAAAAATTCCGATACTTTACGCAACCGACGCGGCATAGATCTGGTCGATGTTCCGACCCAGAGCCTCGCCGAACTGCGCATCCGACATCTTCACATTCAGCCCCTCGGACAAGGCGCGGCTGAAGCTCGCGATCATCTTGCTGTTCTGGCTTAGAAGCGCGCAGGCTTCGTCCGTGGAATAACCGCCCGAAAGCGCCACGACGCGCATGACCCTCGGGTGGTCGGCCGCCGCGTCGTAGATACCCGCCATTGTCGGGATCGTGAGCTTGAGAATAACATCAATATCTTCCGACAACCCATTCAGATGTTTCATTATTTCCGCCTCCAGCATCGTTTCTGCCTCGGCCTTCGTCTCTGAGTTGATATTCACTTCCGGCTCGACGATCGGCACCAGCCCCGCAGCGGCCACCGCTTTGGCGACCTCGAATTGCTGGGCCACGACATCGGCGATGCCCTTGGCATTCGCTTCGTGGATCAACGAGCGTTCCTTGGTGCCGAATATTCCCTTTTCGACGGCGGTTTCCAGCAGCGCGTCGAGGTCGGGCATCGGCTTGAGCAGCTGCACGTCGTTCTCGATATCCGCCAGTCCCTTGTCGATCTTCAGAAACGGCACAACGCCCCTGTCTTCCCACAGGAACTGCGCCGTCGGCTTTCCATTGATCTCACCGTTCATCGTGCGTTCAAAAAGGATCGCGCCCAGCACCTTGTCGGAGGTAAAGGCGTCTGCCGTGATGATCCGGGTGCGCATCGCATGCACGGCGGCGAACATCTCATCATCGCCGGAATAATCCGATGGCTCAACGCCGTACTGGCTCAGCGCCTTGGGGGTCGAGCCCCCCGATTGATCCAAGGCCGCGATGAAACCCTTGCCGGTTGAAATTTGGCTGCGTTGCGCTTCTTTGCTGGCCATGAAAGCTGCCCCTTCGGTGCTGAAATAAACTGTTGCGGCGGTTCTAGAGGATTCCATGGCGCAGCACCAGCGTCGGCGATGCTGTTAACGCTCACGCGCGGTGACTTTCAGCCGGATGCCATCCGCTGCGCGCACGGTCAGATGTGCGACCGGACGCGGCGGCGGACCATCGGGCAGGCTGACCCTCACATCGCGCAGCAAACGGCTGAGGATCAGGGGCCCTTCGATCATCGCAAAACCCGCTCCTGGACACACCCGTGCGCCTGCACTGAACGGAATGAACGCGTCACGCTGGCACGCCTTGCCGTTTTCCGTATGCCAGCGGCCCGGATCAAAGCCATCGGGATTGTCCCACAGCCGCGTGTGCCGGTGCAGGTGCCACGGGCTCAGCACCAGCTGCGACCCACGCGGCACCGTTCGCGCGCGCATCATCTCAGGGCACGTATTTTCGCGCACCATCATCGGCACCGGTGGATACAGCCGCAGGGTCTCGCGAAACACATCCCGGCTCAGCTTCAACTGCCCCATGACCGCGAAATCGCAGTCCGCCATCACCTGCGCCTCGGCGGCCAACCGATCCTGCCACTCGGGATAGAGCGCCATCAGATATAGCGCCCAGGCGAGGGTCGAGGCGCTTGTCTCATGTCCGGCCAGAAAGAAGATCGCGACCTGGTCGACCATCTCTTCGGTGCTGAAGGTCTCTCCGGTCAGGGGGTCGGGCGTCGTCATGATCTTGGTCGCCAGATCCGCAGGGGCGCGGCCCGCCGCGATCTGCTCGGCCCGCGCCATCGTCAGATCGGTGATCAGGCCGCGGATCCGCGCGGCACTGGCGCGGGTATCACGCCGGAACAGCCGCGGCATCCAGCGCGGCATCGGCACGAGGGCGGCGAGGTTCAGGATCGGCTGGCTGCGCTGATAGCTGCGAAACGCCTCGAACACCTGCCGCGCCAGCGCATGTTCGATCGGGATCGAAAACAACGTGCGAAAGATCACGTCGGCGGCGGCATGGCTCGCCTCCCCCTCCATCTCGACCTCGCGGTCCAGCTGGCCTTGCAGCCGCCGCGCCGCCGCTTCCGAGGCTTGCCACATGGCCGGAAATGTCTCGCGCAGGCGTCCGCCCTCGAAAGCGGGGTCGATGATCCGGCGCTGGCGCTTCCACGTCTCGCCGTTGGTGACAAAGACCGAATTGCCCAGCAGCGGCCGCAGCCCTTCGTTCACCCGGCTTGACTTGGGGAAATCGTCGGGCCGGTCCTTGAGCACAGTCTTGACCAGATCGGGCTGGTTGAGCAGATAGGAGCGAAAGAACGGCGTGCGGAACTCTGCCATCCACGCCCGATAGAGGCGCGCAGGCTGCGCCGACAGGATATCGGTGCGAAACAGCCGCGCGTAGCGCCAAAGCGATACCTTGTCCGGTCTGCTGGGGGGTTTGGGCGGCAGCGTCATGGCACGGTCGAGGTGAAACGGTTCACCGCGGCCTCGATACGCGACCCGGACGGTTTGCGCCCCCGATACCGTTCGGCCAGTGTCAGTGGTCCGGCGGTGATGCGGAAATAATCGTAATCGCCCGGTCTGTCGAAGGCGCAGAGATATTGGAAATGCAGCCGGAAAAACCGCCAGCGAAGCTCTTTCCAGCGCGCGGGGCTGAGCGTCTGGGTGAAGGCGGCGGACAAGATCAGCGGCCAGCGTTTGTCAGGTGGCGCCACTCCGGTCACCGCAACCGGATCGCACAGCGCAAAGGCGCAGCCGTCACCGGGGGCCGACACGTCGATCCATGCCAGCCCGTCCTGCATGCTCAGAAACGCCAGATCGGTGCGCAGACGTTGCGCCTTGGGCAGGAACGACACCATCGGCACCACCTGCCCCAGCGTGAGAAAGCCAAGCGCCGGGCCATTGTCGGGCACCCTGCCCGCGCGGATCAGATCGGCCAGTACCGACACGCCCAGATGCGCGCCCGAGGAATGGCCGACCACCAGCACCTCGTCCACATCGGACTGCAATGCCTCTGCGATGGCGTCGGCAAAATCGGCGATGCGCGCCTCGAGCGCGGGCGTGTTGGCCCCTCGGGTCGCCGCGCCATAGGCGTAATCATGCATCAGGTAATAGGCCAGCAGCTTGCCATCTTTACTCTTGAACCAGCGCAGCAGCCACACCAAGACCACCGCCCCCGCAACGATGCCCGCCCCCGGCCCCACCCTGGTCGGCAGTGGGCCAAGCGCCGCCGTGATCGCGATATACACCAGCACTGCAAGACCCGTGGCAACGATCAGCTGCCCCAGCAGCATGGTCACCGGATAGAGCGCCGCGATCACCGGCCCCTTGCGCAACCGCATGAGCCGTGCCAGCGCCCCGGTCGACAGATAGACCCAAGCCGTCCTGACAAGCTGTGCATAGGTGGCGGCGACAGACGTCTGCATGCTGTCGCGCACGATGTCGGACCACACCAGCACGTCCATCGCGGCATCGACCCGCGCACCCTCCATCACACCCGTGACATCCCAGCCATATCGCACACCGCCCTGCCGCGCGCGCAGCGCGATCTCATACCCCGAAACGGTCGCCTGCACGGCGCTTTCGGCGCGGTACAGTTCGCGGTAGCGGCGCGGGTGAATCGGATCGTAACCCGGTATGTAAAAAACACGCCGCGCGGCGACGGTCTGTGAGGGGCGGGACATGTGTTGCTGACGGCCTGCTGCTGTTTCGCGCCATGCTACATGGCTTTCCGGCCAAAGTAAGGCCCTTTAGCCGAGCGCCCCGAGCGCGGGGAATGTTTCAAGCAGCCAGAAACTCATGCTGGCGAAAACCCCCGTCAGCATGGCAAGCCCCACGGCCACCAGCAGCAGGCCCATCACCCGCTCGATGGTCTTCATGTGGCGCTTGAGACGGTTCATCACGCCGACTGCCCGGCTCATGAAAATGGCGGCCAACAGGAACGGAATACCAAGCCCCAAGGCGTAAATGCCCAGCAACAGCGTGCCGCGCGTGACCGACGCCTCGGATGCTGCCAAAGACAGGATTGCGCCAAGCTGCGGACCGATGCAGGGGGTCCAGCCAAAGGCAAAGGCAAGCCCGAGGATGTAGGCGCCGAAGGACGTGCCGCCCTTGTCGCCTGCATCCATCCGCGCCTCGCGATCGAGGAAGGAAATACGGTAGATCCCCAGGAAATGGATGCCAAAGATAATGACCACGACGCCCGATATCTGGCTAAAGAGGATCTGGTTCTGCAAGAAGAACGCCCCGAAGACCGACGCGGTGAACCCCAGGATCAGAAACACCGTGCTCAGTCCCATGACGAAGAACAGCGCCGCGACGAACGCGGTGCGACGCGCGGCGGATTCAACCGTCATGGCATTCAGGCTGACGCCGCTCATGTAGGCCAGATAGGGCGGTACGATGGGCAGGACGCAGGGGGACAGAAAACTGATCACACCGGCAATCAGCGCGATGGTCATGGAGGGGATGAGACTTGCGTCGATGATATCGATTCCAAACATGGGATACAGCTACAGGCACAGCGCGGGCGCGTCACCTGTCAGATTGTCACAACACCGTGGACAGCCTGTTACAACCGCCCTAAATGCAATGTATGACCCATGATCTAGATGCCACCGGGCTTTTGTGCCCGCTGCCCGTTCTGAAAGCCCGCAAACGCCTGCAAGCGCTGGCGCCTGGCGAGCGGCTGCGCATGCAGGCCGATGATCCTGCGGCGGTGATCGACGTACCGCATTTCTGTGCCGAGGCGGGCCATCTGCTGGTCGATTCCTCCGACGCCGATGGCGTGCAGATCTACGTGATCGAAAAGCGCGCCTAGAACCGGGCAGGAAAACGCCCGCCCCAACAACACCCGGACACGAAAAAAGCAGGCCCGAAGGCCTGCTTTTCAATCTTCTCGCGTGGGTGGGCTCAGCGGCTGCCGAGCGACCACCACCCCTTGCGACGCGGTTTGTCCTGTTTCGGCTCTGGCGCCTCTTCGACGGCGGATGCTTCTGCCGTCTCGGTGACGGCATCGCTCTGCGGCGCGGTCTCGGTGGACGTGTCCGCCGCTACGGGTGCTGCGTCGGATTTCACCTCAACCGGGGTCGGCGCCTCGGCGACAGGTGCTGTTTCAACCACCTCCGCGGCTTCGGTCGGCATTTCGGCAACCGGGGCCTCTGCCGCAGGTGCCTCTGCTGCTGGAGC
>JBFFQZ010000071.1:0-11232 GCA_041573235.1 Sulfitobacter sp.
GACTTCGGTGATGAAGGTTTCGACCTGCGGGCGGCCTTTGGGCTTGGCATAGACGGTGGCGAAATGCGCTTTTGGATACAGCGCGCGGACCAGTTCGAGCGTCTTGCCGCTATCGACCAGGTCGTCGATGATCAGGATCCCGCTGCCATCGCCCATCAGCTCGGGATCCGGCGCCTTGAGCACCTTGGCCTCCGACTGGTCCTGATTGTCATAGGATTTGACCGAGATCGTATCGACCGTCCGGATGTCCAGTTCGCGCGCGACGATCATCGCGGGCGCCATGCCGCCACGGGTAATTGCAACGACGGCGCGCCAGCCGCCGTCCTTCGGGCCTTGCCCGTCCAGCCGCCAGGCCAGCGCGCGGCTGTCGCGGTGGATCTGGTCCCAGCTGATGTGAAATCCCTTCTCGTGGGGCAGGCGGGTGTCGGACATGGTGTTACCTTTGCAGCAGGAGTTTCAGGCCGAAGCCGCCGAGCATGACGGCGGCGATCCGGTCGAGGATCGGTTTGGCGCGCAGATAGGCCGTGCGCGCCACGGGCGCACTGAGAGACAGTGCGCAGAAAGAATAGAACAGCACCTCGAGAAGCAGGTGGTTGGCAGTGATCAGCGCGATATCGCGCGCGGCGAGATCCATTGGAAACACCACCACGATCACCGCGGCCGCGAACAGCATGGATTTGGGGTTGCCGAGGTTCACCAGCATCCCTTCGGCAAAGGCCCGGCGCGCGGGCTTTGCTGCATCGTTCAGCGGCGCGCGGGCGTGGCGCCAGGTCTTGAGCGCGAGGTAGATCAAGTAGACCGCGCCGCCCAGTTTCAGCGCCGCATAGGTCCACGGAAACAGCGTGAAGACGGCATCGAGCCCCAGCAGCGCGGCAAGGCTCCAGACGCTTGCGGTGACGGCCAGGCCGAGGCCGGTCATGATGCCCGCGCGCCGCCCGTTCGCCACCGTTGTGCGCACGGCGATCAAAAAGGCAGCACCCGGGCTGAGAAGTGCCGCGATCAGCACGGCATTGAACGCCAGCATGTGGTCGATGGTCATGCGGCTTGCCTCGTTCCGGAACCTGTCTCAGGCGACGTTCGGACCTTCATCCGCGCCATCCCCCCGTTGCGCAGATCACTTTGACATGTCCGGCGCATCCACCGCCTTCATGCCCACCACGTGATAGCCCGCATCCACATGCAGGTTCTCGCCGGTGGTGCCGGAACCCAGATCGCTCAGCAGATAGAGCGCGGATTTTCCGACTTCGTCGATAGTCACGTTCCGCCGCAGGGGCGAATTGTACTCGTTCCACTTCATGATGTAGCGAAAATCACCGATGCCAGAGGCGGCAAGCGTCTTGATCGGACCGGCCGAAATCGCATTCACGCGGATTCCATCCTTGCCCAGATCTTCGGCCAGATATTTTACCGACGCCTCCAGCGCGGCCTTTGCCACGCCCATCACGTTGTAATGCGGCATCACCTTTTCCGCGCCGTAATACGTGAGCGTCAGGCATGAGCCGCCGCTGGTCATCATCTTTTCTGCGCGCTGCACCACGGCGGTGAAGGAATAGACGGAGATGTCCATCGACATGGCGAAGTTGGCGCGGCTGGTATCGACGTAGCGCCCGCGCAATTCGTTCTTGTCCGAGAACCCGATCGCGTGCACCACGAAATCAAGGGTCCCCCAGCGTTCCGCCAAACCGGCAAAAAGCGCATCTATCGAGGCCTCGTCGTTGACGTCGCAGGGCAGCACAATGTCCGATCCCAATTGCCCCGCCAGCGGCTCCACCCGTTTTTTCAGCGCTTCGCCTTGATAGGAAAAGGCCAGCTCGGCGCCCGCATCGGCAAGCTGTTTGGCAATGCCCCAGGCGATGGACTTGTCATTGGCCAACCCCATGATCAGCCCCCGCTTGCCTGCCATCAGATTATTCGACATCGCGTAACACTCCGCAAGTTTTGAAATTATTATCCGGTCTATGCGATTGGCCGCACCGCATCAAGACAGCGCGCGCCCGATCTGTTTCAGGTTGCTTTGCTCACGGTGATAGTGACACTGTGCGAAAAGGCGCCGATTGGCTTGTTTCTTGTGTTCAGGCTATAGTTATGAGGATATGGCACATTTCGGACCGGCCTGATTTCATGGCGCGGTATGAAATGTGGAATTGGAGGGTCATGTGACTTATCGATCTGGCATTTTCGCAGGCGACGATCCGTTCGCCATTGTTCGGGACTGGTTGCAGGAAGCCGCGGGCCAGGAGCCCAACGATCCCAACGCCATGGCGTTGTCCACAGTTGATCCGCAGGGCATGCCCAATACGCGCATAATGCTTTTGAAGGATGTCGAGGACGATGCGTTCGTTTTCTACACCAATTACGAAAGTGCCAAGGCAAATGAGCTTGATCAGTCGGGCAAGGCATCCTTCGTGATACATTGGAAATCGTTGCGCCGTCAGGTGCGCGCGCGCGGGTTGATCACGCGCGAGGACGGAGCGAAGGCGGATGCTTATTACGCGTCCCGACCGCTCAAGAGCAGGCTTGGTGCCTGGGCGTCGCAACAGTCAGGCCCGCTTGCCAGCCGCGCGACGCTTGAGCAGGCGCTTGAAGATGTCACCGCGAAATACGGTGACTCCCCCCCAAGGCCACCCTTCTGGGGGGGATACCGGCTTACACCTGTTGAGCTGGAGTTCTGGGCGGACGGTGAAGCCCGTCTGCACGATCGGTTTCAGTGGCGGCGCGCCGAGCCCGGCGCTCCGTGGGAGATTACCCGACTGAATCCGTAACCTTATGAGTGCTGCCGCCTGTATTCGTGCGGTCGGGGTTTTTTTGACTCCGGTTAATTCATTTAGAAATGGTGCATTGAATATGACACAGTCGCACGATGGGGAGAACGGCGCTTTCAACGTGTTGGGTACGGTAAAGTGGTTCGATCCCGTCAAGGGATTCGGCTTTGTCGTGTCGGATGAAGGCGGATCGGATATATTGCTGCACGTGAATGTCCTGCGGAACTTTGGACAAAGCTCCATTGCGGATGGTTCACGCGTGTCTCTGGTGGCCCAAAGGACCGAGCGGGGTGTGCAGGCCGCCGAAGTTCTCAAGATCACACCGCCCGAGGGCACGCAGACCTCGCTGACGGACATTGTCGGGCTCGATAGGGAACAGATCGCCAAGGCCCCGCTGGAGGCGGCGCGCGTCAAATGGTTCGATAAGGGCAAGGGATTCGGATTTGCGAATGTCTTTGGCCGGAGCGAAGATGTGTTCGTGCATATTGATGTGTTGCGCCAGTCGGGCCTTTCGGACCTGCAGCCGGGCGAGGCCATCGCGATGCGGGTAATCGACGGCAAACGGGGCCGGATGGCAGCGGAGGTGCGGGCATGGGAAACAGTCATTTCTTCAGCAGGCGAGGGGCCGCAGCCCTATTGCTGAGCGCGCTTTGCGCGGGGCCACTGGCCGCGGCAGGCTGTCGCGAAGACCGGGTCGGCATCTCGGGTGGTTTCGGTCGGGCCACGTTCGAGGTGGATGTCGCGGCCGACAAGGCAAGCCGCGCGCGCGGCCTGATGCATGTCGAACACATGCCGCCCGGGCAGGGCATGCTTTTCGTCTATGACCGGCCCCAGCAGCTGACGTTCTGGATGCGCAACACGCTCATTGAGCTCGACATGCTGTTTGTCGACGCCCGCGGGGTGATCCGGCACATCCACCACCGCGCGCAGCCGCTTGATGAAACGATCATCACGCCCGGTTCGATCCCACTGATCGGGGTGCTTGAGATCAACGGCGGGCTTGCCGGGCAGCTTGGCATCGCGGTGGGCGATCTGCTGGTCCATCCGGCCTTTTCCAGCGCTACGGTGCCCGGCGCCTGCGACGACTAGAAGAAAGCGGCGGGGCACCGGTTTTTTGGCTTTTCAATTCCGTGCGGCTTCGCTAAAGAAGCGTCAGTCGGGGCGTGGCGCAGCCTGGTAGCGCACCTGTTTTGGGTACAGGGGGTCGGATGTTCGAATCATCTCGCCCCGACCACTTCTAGAAATCACTAGATCTTGTATGGCCTCTTCGTTCACACGAAGGGGCCACAAGATCTTGTGGTATTCAACGCATCGCCTCTGGCACCACGGCGCAGCCGATTCTCACAGTGCCAACCTTCAGCTACCACATGTGGTGTGACATTTCTGTTTCAAGCCAAGTTACCCACAAGGTATTGTGGATATCTTTGCGATTTTTTGCATCTTTGGGGCCTGTGTTTTCGCCATACACCCTCTCGGGCTGAGCGACCGGGGCGCGGCTGCGGCACGGTGTGTTCTGTCCGCCGCAGCGGGTCGTTAATCTATCATTAACCTGATGGGCCCCGATAACACGCGGGCAGCAAAGCGATTTTCCTGGGAGGATCTGCCAGCGCGGGTCACAAGGATTGCCCAGCGTTAACCTGTTGAATCATGCACGGCCGAGTCGGTGTCCAATTCTTATTCAGGTCAACATGAAATTTGGTGAAAAATTGCGAAAAAATTCGTTGACCAGATATGCTTCTATACGTCAGGTTGTGATGGCTGACGGCAGCGCCACAATATGTAGTGGTTAAACGCTCAAACGGCGGGCCAGGCAGCAAAGACAGGAAAACGGTCACATCGACAGTTTCAAACAGGCGCATGCATGCGGCGTGCGTATCGTCCTGACTTTGCTGCACAGCACCAAGAGGGCGGATGCGCATAATTGCCTGTTCGCAAAGTAAAACAAGCTGGATATGGGGCAGCGCGATGAAAATTGAACGGAAATTCACAACCGCAGGTCAGGACGCCTACGCAGATCTCGATTTCGTGAGCACGGTCTCCGAAATCCGCAATCCCGACGGGTCGGTGGTGTTCCATCTCGACAACGTCGAAGTGCCGCGCTCCTGGAGCCAGGTTGCCTCGGACGTGATCGCGCAGAAGTATTTCCGCAAGGCCGGCGTGCCCTCCAAGCTCAAGCGCGTGAAGGAAAAGGGCGTGCCCGAATTCCTGTGGCGCTCGGTTGCCGACGAGGGGGCCGAAATGGGCGGCGAGACGTCCTCCAAGCAGGTGTTCGACCGTCTTGCCGGGGCCTGGGCCTATTGGGGCTGGAAGGGCGGCTATTTCAGCACCGAAGAAGACGCGCGCACCTATTATGACGAAATGCGCCACATGCTGGCTTCGCAGCGTGCCGCGCCCAATTCGCCGCAGTGGTTCAACACCGGCCTGCACTGGGCCTATGGCATCGACGGTCCCGCGCAGGGCCACTATTACGTCGACTACAAGACTGGCAAGCTGACCCGGTCCAAATCCTCCTACGAGCATCCGCAGCCGCATGCCTGCTTCATCCAGTCCGTCGCCGACGACCTGGTGGGCGATGGCGGCATCATGGACCTGTGGGTGCGCGAAGCGCGTCTGTTCAAGTACGGCTCAGGTACGGGCACCAATTTCTCCTCCCTCCGCGGAGAGGGTGAGAAGCTGTCGGGCGGCGGCAAATCGTCCGGTTTGATGGGTTTCTTGAAGATCGGCGATCGTGCAGCCGGCGCTATCAAATCGGGCGGTACCACCCGTCGCGCGGCCAAGATGGTCATCGTGGATGCCGATCACCCCGACATCGAGGATTTCATCAACTGGAAGGTGCTCGAAGAGCAGAAGGTCGCCAGCATCGTCGCGGGCTCCAAGATGCACGAGCAGAAGCTGAACCTGATCTTCAAGGCCATCGCGGCCTGGGACGGGCTGGAGGCGGATGCCTATGATCCGGCCAAGAACGAGCAGCTCAAGGATGCGATCCGCGCAGCCAAGAAGGTCGCGATCCCCGAGACCTATGTCAAACGCGTGCTGGATTACGCCAAGCAGGGCCATACCAGCATCGAATTCCCCACATATGACACCGACTGGGATTCAGAGGCGTATAACTCCGTCTCGGGCCAGAACTCGAACAACTCGATCCGGGTGACAAACGCGTTCCTGACCGCCGTCGAAAAAGACACCGACTGGGAACTGCTGGACCGCACCACCGGCAAGGTGTCCAAGACCATCCGTGCCCGCGATCTGTGGGATCAGGGCGGCCACGCGGCCTGGGCCTGTGCCGATCCCGGCATCCAGTACCACGACACCGTCAACGACTGGCACACCTGCCCCGAAGATGGCGCGATCCGCGGCTCAAACCCTTGTTCCGAATACATGTTCCTGGACGACACGGCGTGCAACCTCGCGTCGATGAACCTGCTGACATTCCTGAAAGATGGCGTTTTCCAGGTCGAAGACTACATGCACGCCTCGCGGCTCTGGACCGTGACGCTGGAAATTTCGGTGAAGATGGCGCAGTTCCCGACCAAGGATATCGCGCAGCGGTCCTATGACTTCCGCCCGCTGGGGCTGGGTTATGCCAACATCGGCGGGTTGCTGATGAACATGGGGTATTCCTATGACAGCGACGAGGGCCGGGCGCTGTGTGGCGCGCTGACCGCGATCATGACAGGCGTGGCCTATGCCACTTCTGCGGAAATGGCGGCCGAACTGGGCGCCTTCCCTGGCTATCACAAGAACAGCGCGCATATGCTGCGGGTCATCCGCAACCACCGCCACGCGTCCTACGGCGAGGCGAACGGCTATGAGAAGCTGGCGGTCAAGCCGGTGCCGCTCGATCATGCCAACTGCCCGCAGGCGGGTCTGGTCGATGTCGCGATGTCGTGCTGGGACGAGGCGCTCAAGCTGGGCGAGGCGCACGGCTACCGCAACGCGCAGACATCTGTCATCGCGCCCACCGGCACCATCGGCCTTGTGATGGATTGCGACACCACCGGGATCGAGCCCGATTTCGCACTGGTCAAGTTCAAGAAGCTCGCGGGCGGGGGATATTTCAAGATCATCAACCAATCGGTGCCCGCCGCGCTGGAAAAGCTCGGCTATGGCTCTGCCCAGATCGAAGAGATCGTCGGCTATGCCGTGGGTCACGGTACCATCGGCAACGCGCCCGGTATCAACCACACGACGCTGATGGGCCACGGCTTTGGTCCCAATGAGCTGGCCAAAGTGGACGCGGCGCTGGCGGCAGCCTTCGACATCCGCTTTGTCTTCAACCAGTGGACCCTGGGCGAGGAATTCTGCACGCAGGTTCTGGGCATCCCGAGCGAAAAGCTGAACGATCCGACGTTCGATCTGCTCAAGTCGCTGGGCTTTACCAAGGCGGACATCGACGCGGCCAACGACCACGTCTGCGGGACGATGACGCTGGAAGGCGCGCCGCATCTCAAGTCCGAGCACTACGGCATCTTCGACTGCGCCAATCCCTGCGGCAAGAAGGGCAAACGCTACCTGTCGGTCAACAGCCACATCTACATGATGGCCGCTGCGCAATCGTTCATCTCGGGTGCGATTTCCAAGACGATCAACATGCCCAACGACGCCACCATCGAGGATTGCCAGAAGGCCTATGAACTCAGCTGGTCGCTGGGCATCAAGGCCAACGCGCTCTACCGTGACGGATCGAAACTGTCGCAGCCGCTGGCGGCGGCGCTGGTCGAGGATGACGACGATGCGGCCGAGATCCTGGAAAGCGGGTCGATGCACGAAAAGGCCGCGGTGCTGGCCGAGAAGATCGTGGAAAAGGTTATCGTCAAGGAGATCGTCAAATCGCACCGCGAGAAGATGCCGCAGCGTCGCAAGGGGTACACCCAGAAGGCGAATGTGGGTGGCCACAAGGTCTATCTGCGCACGGGCGAGTATCAGGACGGCTCGCTGGGCGAGATCTTCATCGACATGCACAAGGAAGGCGCCGGGTTCCGTGCGATGATGAACAACTTCGCCATCGCCGTGTCCGTGGGCCTGCAATATGGCGTGCCGCTTGAGGAATTCGTCGACGCCTTCACCTTCACCAAGTTCGAGCCCGCGGGCATGGTTCAGGGCAACGACAGCATCAAATCGGCCACCTCGATCCTCGACTACATCTTCCGCGAACTCGCGGTAAGCTATCTTGACCGCACCGATCTGGCGCATGTTCAGCCCGAGGGCGCGACATTCGACACTCTCGGCCGCGGAGAGGAAGAGGGCGTGGCGAACGTGTCGGAACTGAGCGAGATCGCCGCGGCGAAATCGCTTGAGGTCCTCAAGCAGATCAGCTCTCCGGGCTACCTGCGCAACCGTGTGCCTTCGAGCCTGCGGGTGCTGCAGGGCGGCCAGAGTGCTGCATTCGAGGCGCTGTCGGCAGCCATCCCGATGGGGGATGGCGGCGTGGCCACGGCCGTGGCAAGCAGCACGTCGGTCTCTTCCGGCGTGGTGTCGATGGACCTGCGCAGCAAGGCCAAGATGCAAGGCTACGAAGGCGAGGCCTGCGGCGAGTGCGGCAACTACACGCTGGTGCGCAACGGCACCTGCATGAAGTGCAACACCTGCGGCGGCACGTCCGGGTGCAGCTAACGAAATAGGGTGGGGGCGGTACATTGTTCCTTCCCACCTTACACGGGGCGGGTGCGCTCGCCCCTGACGACGCTTGGGCCGCAGGCAAAAAAAACATCGAGCGGTTAACATATTGAGCCCAAGCGGCGAAACTGTGAGGGGGGCGTTCGCGCTCCCCCTTTTTTTGCGCTCTTCGGGGCGGCGATGGCCCGGATTTCGCGCAAGGTCCTGTTCCCGCAAGGATGGCGGAGATAACGACGGCAAGGACCTGTGCACAGATGCCAGCGGTGCGGCATGTGCCCTCGCAGAACAGCGGTGCAGGGGGCAGGTCATGGATCGTCTCGATGATCTTGCCGACCCCGCTCGAATGGGAACGCATCACGCGTCAGAGCAGCTCCGAGACATGCGCGCGCGCACCCATGCCCATCGTGGCGCGCAAGCTCGCGCGGGCGCGGGCAAGGCGGGACATCACGGTGCCCGGCGGCAGACGCAGCCTTTGGGCGATGACCTGCGGGCTGACTTCTCCGGCGAGGACCAGCCGCATCACCGCCGCCTGCTCGGGCGGGAGGCGGTCGATGGCGCGGCACAGCGTGTCGACCACAAGGCGGCTTTCGGCCACGGGCTGCACGCAGGCGCTGTCTTCCTCAAGCTCGGCAAGCTTGATCCGGGCGCGCCAGCGGGCGTGCGCAAGGTTGCGCAGGATGACCATCGCATAGTGTTCGGGCGCGTCGAGATTTCGCCGATGGGCGCGTTCGGGGCTTTTGGGGCGGAGCGGCGTCCATTGCCACAGCTGACATCGGCAAGGGACCGCGTCCGCGCGGACCGGCCGGGACGCAACGGGGCAATTGCGCCTCTCAACTGATGGAGGGTGCCGTCCGGCGCCCCGAAGTGAAACCACCACATTGAAACCCAAAAGGAAGATTTGCCATGAATTATCTGAAACCTTTTCCCTGATTGCCATGACATCGCTTTGCCTTCCGGCATTTGCCATGGGCCAGAAAGCGGTTAAGGCCGATGCGAACGAGGACGGCCTGCCGAGCCTCGAAGAGGTGCAGGCGGTCCATCCCGAGATGACGGCGGAGCAATTTGGGTCCGCTGACCTGAACGGTTACGGCGCGCTTGAGGATGCCGAGGTGATGGCGGAGCAGGAAGCCGGGCTGATGCCGACCGAGTGACGCGTGCGGCTTTGCAAGTGGACGCTATACGGCGCCTTGGGCGTTGATCGTGCCGCACGCGGTATCCTGACCCGCCCCGCGCGCGAGGGCGTCCGCGGGCCGGATGGATGAGACGGCACCGTCCCCGGCATGTCCGGGGCGGGCCATCGACCGGCGGTGCGGCTGCGCCTCAGCCCGGCAGGTGGATGTTGAACCGCTCGCGGATCGCACGCTCCAGCCGTGGGTCAAGCGCCGCCGCCGAGCGGGTGGCAAGGATTTCTTCCTTGCGGGCCGTGGCCCCCGCGATCAGATCGGGTTTGTCCATTTCCACCCATTCTTTGGGCGACATCCGGTTGCCCAGGGTAGGATAGCAGTGGTCGCTTTGCATCCGGCTCAGCGTGGCACCCGTACCCAGGTAGTGGCCCGGCCCGCCCATGCAGACCTCGGCGATCTGATCCAGCGCCATCGTCTCGTCGGTCACCTCGATCCCACGCACGCAGCGCAGCGCCTGGCCTATGATGTCATCGCCCAGAATAAGGCTCTCGTGGCAGAACCCCAGCAACGAGGCATGCATGCCCGCGGCCTCGTAAACCATGTTCAGCCCGGACAGCCCCGCCATGACGTTCGAACACATCTGTTCCCAGCCCGCCTGCATGTCCGGAAGCTTGCTGTCCGCGATGCCCGCCGCCGCGCCACCGGGCAGGTCATAGAAGGCGTGCATCTGCGCACAGCCCGCCGTCAGCAACGCCTGTTCGCCCGAACCGCCGGTCATCGCCCCGGTGCGCAGGTCCAGCCCGAAGGGCCATGTGCCGAACACCGCGGGATGCCCCGGTGCGACCGCCTGCACATAGACAAGGCCCGCAAGGCATTCCGCCACTGCCTGCACGATGGCGCCCGCGATGGTCGAAGGCGCCGTGGCCCCCGCCATCCCCGCCGAGAGCAGCAACACCGGCATGCCATGGCGAATGCATTCCTCCATCACCAGGCAGCTTTCGGTCGCGAATTTCATCGGCGGGACGACAAAGCAGTTGGAGTTCGACACGAAGGGCCGCTCGCGCCATTTGTCCTCGCCCCCGGCGATCATGTGCAGCATTTCGATGGTGGGCGCCACGAAGGCGGGGTCGGTGAACGACGTGCCGACATGTTTCGTGGTCCCGGTCACGCAGGCAAAGACCGAATTGTAATCCATCTCCATGTTGTCGGGGATGTCGCGACAGACCATGGGGCGCTGGCAGAAGTGGATGTTGTCGAGGGTGTTCACGATGCGCGCGGCATCATGCAAATCCTGCACGGTGCTGTCGCGGTAGTGCTTGCCGTCGACGTCCACCAGATGCACCGCTGCGCCCGCGGTGCCATAGTGCACGCGGTTGCCGCTCAGGTCGAGGTCATGCGCGCCGTCGCGGCTCATCAGTGTCAGCGAGCGGTTCGCGCGGGCCAGCGCGTCTTCGACGACGGCGGCGGGAAAGCGGATGCGGCCATCGTCGCCCTGCACCGCACCCGCCCCGGTCAGATAGGCCACGCCCGAAGGCGGCGCATCCGCGAGGCCGATGGTCTCGAGCGCACGCAGCGCGGCGTGGTGGATTTTCAGGACATCGTCCTGCGACAGCGGTTTGTATTGCCCGCCCTCAAGGCCGGGGCGCACCGGGCGCAGGTTATCGGGCAGGGCGGCGGCACGGGCGGCGCGTCGGGCGGCGCGGCCACCGCTGCGCGATGCAGACTGTACA
>JBFFQZ010000072.1:0-11127 GCA_041573235.1 Sulfitobacter sp.
AATTCATCACTGACTTTCTGTCTCGCCTGCCACGCCTTGGCTGCCGCATACATGCAGCTGGATACCTGGCGTTGCGGGCTGGCGAGCAGAAAACCTTCGTTGATATCCGCCTTTAAGGAACCTTCCCATGATCGCACCAACTACGACGTCATCTTCACCCTCGGTTGCCTCTGTCGCGGCGGATTCCCCACAGGCCAAGGCAGTCGTGTCATCCGACTTCGAGACATTCATAAAGATGCTGACCACCCAGGCCCGATACCAGGATCCGCTGGAGCCACTGGACAGCTCGGAATACGCAGCACAACTGGCGCAGTTCTCGATGGTCGAGCAACAGGTGATGTCCAATGATCTTCTGACCGCGCTCACCACCCAGCTTGCGGGGGGCGCGATGGGCCAGATGGCCGGATGGATCGGGATGGAGGCGCGCACGACGGGGCCTGTCCAATTTGATGGCAAACCGATCACGGTATTGCCGCAGATACCGCCGGGGGCGGATGATATGGCGCTGGTGGTCTACAACGCACAAGGCGTCGAAGTGGACCGCGGCGCGCTTCCGGTTTCGACCGCGCCCGTCCTTTGGGCAGGGGTGCAACAGAACGGCCAGCCGTTTGCGCCCGGCCAATACCGGTTCAAGGTCGAGGGATCGGCCCAGGGTGAACCGGTCACCCCGGTAGAGGCGGCGGCCTATGCCCGGATCGTCGAAGTCCGCACCAGTGGAACCGAGGCGCAGGTGATCTTCAGCGGGGGGGCAGAAGCGCCTGCATCCCAGATTACCGCGCTGCGCGAGGGGGCCTAGCGGTCCGCGATCATCAGCCCGGCGTAGACGCCCGGCATGATCGCTCGGCGAAAGCGCCCCAGTTCGAACCGTCGCAACGGCCGTTGCATGGCGTCCGGATAAAGCCGTTCAGGCCTGTTGCCCTGTGCCAGATCGGCCAGAAGCGCACCAGCGTAACTGCCCATTGCCACACCGTTTCCGTGATAACACATCCCGGCAAACAGACCCGCCTGCCCCGGCACAGGCCCCACGAACGGCAGCAACCCACGCGCCAGCGACACCATGCCGGACCATGCGAACGGTGTCTCTACACCGCGCCAAGCCGGGAACATCCGATCGAAATCCGCGCGAATCCGGCGTCTGGCCCGCGCCTCTGCCGCAGCGCCGGTCAGCAATCCGCCACGCATGCCGAACAGGAACCGCCGGTCCGGCATCAGCCGAAAGTAGTGCAGCAGGTTGCGCGTGTCATAGGCCATCTGATCCGAGGTCCAGCCCTGCGCGGAGAGTTCCGCGTCAGTGAGCGGCCGTGTCACGATCACGTTCGACTGCCCTGGCATGTACCGCCCCGCAAGCCATGGCGGCAGGTCTTCGGAGGAATAGCCGTTCGTCGCAAGGATCACCTTGTCCGCTTTCACCGTATGCCCATCGACCGACAACGCCCATCCGCCTCCGCGCTGCGCAATTTGCGAAACCGCGCTCTGTTCGTAGAGGGCGGCACCCGCCGCCTCTGCCGCCTGCGCGATACCCGCAACATATTTGCGCGGGTTCAGGCCAAAACCGGCACGGATGGTCAACGCTCCGTGAAACGGGCCACCCATCCCTTCACCAGCCAGCGCATCCGGTCCAAGCACCTGATGCGCCACATCATAATTTTCGCGGATCGTGGCCCCGTGCGCACGCAAATCGTCAAGATCTCCGGGCCGGTGGGCCAGGCTGGTCTCACCATCCGAATGGCGATCGACTTCAAGACCGTGGGTCTGGATCAGCGTCTCGACCAGTCGGATCGCCGCCAGCTCGCCGCGCCGGTACGCCACCCGCCCGACCTTGCCGAAGTGGCGGTCAAGCTGTGCATCCTCGGCCATGCCACCGCCCAGACAGCAAAAGCCGCCATTGCGACCCGATGCGCCCCAGCCGATCCTTTCGGCCTCGAACAGGGCGACACGGACGCCATCGCGGGCAAGGTGCAGTGCCGCAGATATACCCGTGAAACCGCCACCAATGATGGCCACGTCGACCGACGTGTCCTGTGTCAGGGTCGGCCGAGCGGGCAAGGCGCAGGTCTGGTCCCACCAGCAACCCGCGCGCGGTCCCTCGCCATAGGCATAGCTGTCAAAGATACGTCTCACGCGGACCTTTCAGCGGTCTGCGCATCCCGTTGGGCGCGCAGCACGTTGCGCTTGGATATCACCGACGTCGAAATCACGCCGACGGTAACGATTGCGATCATCAGCGTGGACAGTGCGTTGATCTCGGGCGACACGCCAAGGCGCACAGCGCTCCAGATCTTGATCGGCAGGGTAGTGGACGACGGGCCCGACACGAAAGAAGCGATGACAAGGTCATCCAGGCTCAGCGTAAAGGCCAGAAGCCATCCCGCGATCACCGCAGGCGCGATGATCGGCAGGGTCACCAGCCGGAAGGCGTCGAACCGGGTGCATCCCAGATCAAGCGCGGCCTCCTCCAGGGAGCGGTCGAAGCTGACCAGCCGCGAGGATACAACGACCGAGACATAGCACATCGAGAACGTCGTATGCGCCAGCACGATGGTCAGAACCCCCCGGTCCAGCCCGATCCCTATGAACAACAACAGCAGCGACAGGCCGGTAATCACCTCGGGCATCACCAGCGGGGCATAGATCATCCCCGAAAACAGCGTGCGCCCAAAGAACCGCCCCGCGTTGACCAACACATAGGCCGCCATAGTGCCCAGCGCCGTGGCGAGTGTCGAAGATATCACGGCGACCTTGAGCGTGACCCAGGCCGCTTCGAGAAACGCCTCGTTGCGCAGAAGCTCGCCGTACCATTGAGTCGAGAACCCGGCCCAGACGGTCACCAGCTTCGAGGCATTGAAGCTGTAGATGACCAGAAGGACCATCGGAAGGTAGAGAAACGCAAATCCCAGGGTCAGCGAGGTCACATTGAAGACGGACAGTTTCTTCATGCCTCGGCCTCCGCCTGTTTCTGCTGGTTGCGCTGGAACAGCACGATGGGGATGATCAGGATCAGCAGCAGCACCACCGCAACCGCGCTGGCAACCGGCCAGTCGCGGTTGTTGAAGAATTCCTCGAACAGGACCTTGCCGATCATCAATGTACCCGAGCCCCCCAGCAGCGAGGGGATCACGAATTCGCCCAGCGCCGGGATGAAGACAAGGAAACAGCCCGCGATGATCCCGCTGCGCGACAACGGCACCGTCACCAGCCAGAACGCGGACAGACGCGAGCAGCCGAGGTCTTCGGCAGCTTCGATCAGGCTGTCGTCCATCCGTTCGAGCGCCGCATAGATCGGCAGGATCATGAATGGCAGATAAGTATAAACGATCCCGATGTAGACGGCCGTATTGGTGTTGAGAATCGTCAGCGGCTCGGAGATCAGCCCGATGCTCATCAGGAACTGGTTCAGCAGACCTTCGTTGCTGAGGATCCCGACCCACGCGTAGACCCGGATCAGGAACGACGTCCAGAACGGCAGGATCACCAGCATCATCAACGTCGCGCGCCACTCGTCAGGGGCGCGTGCCATGCCGTAGGCAATGGGATAGCCGACCATCAGTGTCATCACCGTAGAAATCAGCGCGATCTGAAGGCTGCTCAGGTAGGCTTTGTAGTAAAGATCATCGGTGGTCAGAAAGATGAAATTTTCGAAATCAAGGCCCGCGATCAACGCGCCGATGCCGTCCTTGAAGGTCGGCGTGTAGGGCGGGATCGACAGGGCGATGTCCGACAGCGAAATCTTGAAAACGATCAGAAAAGGGATCAGGAACAGCGCCAGAAGCCAGGCATAGGGAACCGCGATGAGGGCGAATCGGCGCACGGTTCAGCCCTCCAACAACACGCCGGCGGTCGCGTTCCAGCGGACCCACACTGGATCTTCCCACGTGATGCCCCGGTTCGAGATCCGTCGCGTGTTGGCCATCTGCGCCTTGATGATCTGGCCGCCCGGCAGTTCGACATGATAGGTCGACAGGTTTCCCAGATACGCGATGTCCAGCACCTTGCCCTGCACCGCGTTCTCGGTCGCTTCCGGCTTTTCGGTGGTGATCGCGATCTTCTCAGGCCGAATCGCCAGATGGCATTCCTGTCTTTCGCTGAAGGGGCGTTCGGACACCGCGACGATGGGTGCCTGATCGTTGGCCCAATCGACGAAATACCGACCGTCGCCCGCCGGTTTCGCGGTCCCCTTCAGGATGTTCACATCCCCGATGAAGTCGGCGACATAGACACTGTTGGGTGCCTCGTAGATCTCTGCCGGAGTGGCCACCTGCATGATGCGCCCTTCGTCCATCACCGCAACGCGGGAGGCGACGGTCATCGCCTCTTCCTGGTCGTGGGTGACGATGACAAAGGTCGTGCCGGTGCTTTCCTGAATATCCATCAGTTCGAATTGCGTGTCCTGACGCAGCTTCTTGTCCAGCGCGCCAAGCGGTTCATCCAGCAGCAAGAGCTTTGGCGCCTTGGCCAGCGACCGCGCGAGGGCAACGCGCTGGCGCTGCCCGCCAGAGATCTGGTGCGGCTTGCGGCGCGCGAATTTCTCAAGGCGGGTCAGCTTGAGCATCTCGCTCACCCGCGCATCGATCCTGTCCTTGGGCTGCTTGTCGCGCCTGAGCCCGAAAGCGATGTTTTCCCAGACGCTCAGATGCGGAAACAGCGCGTAGGACTGGAACATCATGTTCACAGCGCGCTGGTTGGGCGGCACGGATGCGATGTTCTGTCCGGAAAGTTCGATCGTGCCTTCGGTAACCGTCTCGAAGCCGGCAAGCATGCGCATCATCGTCGTCTTGCCACAGCCCGAAGGACCGAGCAGGGCAAAGAATTCCTTGGCGTAGATATCAAGGGTCAGATCGTCGATGGCAACAAAATCACCGAAGCGTTTGGTGACATTCCTGAACCGGATCAACGGTTCCTGGTCGGAGTCATTCCATGGGGCAAAGACGGCAGTGCTCACGATGGTGGTTCCTTGCACAACAGGGCAGAGCAAAAAAGGGCGGCCCCCGCAGGAGCCGCCCGGAAGGCCGGGATCAGGTCCCGGATTTGATCTTTGTCCAGCTGCGGGTCACGATGCGCTGCACCTTTGGCGGATAGGGCGTCGTGGTGAACAGGTTCTCCAGGGTCGCCGCATCCGGATAGATCGCCGGATCGCCGATCACGTCCTCGACCAGATACTCCTGGCTC
This sequence comes from Sulfitobacter sp., assembly GCA_041573235.1. Taxonomy (GTDB): domain Bacteria; phylum Pseudomonadota; class Alphaproteobacteria; order Rhodobacterales; family Rhodobacteraceae; genus Sulfitobacter. The sequence goes on from JBFFQZ010000072.1 coordinate 5,167, forward strand.
GCCTTGTTGCCGTTGGCGTAATAGACATAGTTCGATGCCGTCGCCATGTTCTGCGGGTCCATGATGAAGTTCAGGAACGTGTGCGCCGCGTCAGGATTGGGCGCATCGACGGGAATGGCCATCTGGTCGAACCACATCTGCGCGCCTTCCTTGGCCGCGTGATAGGCGATCTCGACGCCGTTGTCGGCCTCGGCCGCGCGGTCACGCGCCTGAAGGATGTCCCCGGACCAGCCGACCGCGACGCAGATGTCGCCATTTGCCAGCGCGTTGATGTACTCCGAACTGTGGAACTTCTGGATGTAGGGCCGCACCTTCAGCATCACTTCTTCGGCCTTTGCGATCACTTCCGGATCGTGGCTGTCAGGGTTTTCGCCGATGTATTTCAGCGCCATCGGCAGCATTTCCGCCGGCGCATCCAGGAAATGCACGCCGCAATCGGCCAGCTTGGACATGTTGTCGGGGTTCAGGACCAGCTCAAGCGAGTCGAGCGGCGCATCCTCGCCAAGGATTTCCTGCACCTTGCCGACATTTGCGCCGATCCCGGTGGTGCCCCACATATAGTTGATGGAATAGGCGTTTTCGGGGTCGTATTGTTCGGTCCGCTTTTCGACGACGTCCCACATGTTCGAGATGTTGGGCAGCTTGGACTTGTCGAGCTTCTGGAACGCGCCCGCGACGATCTGGCGTTGCAGGAACGTGCCAGAGGGCACGACCACGTCATACCCGGAGCCGCCTGCGAGCATTTTCGTTTCCAGCACTTCGTTGCTGTCGAACACGTCATAGATCAGCTTGATGCCGGTATCCGCTTCAAATTTGGTCAGCAGATCTTCGTCGATGTAGTCGGACCAGTTATAGACGCGGACTTCTTCGGCGATGGCAGAGCTCGCCAGAAGAGCGGCGACAGCGGTGCCGGTGAAAAGGGTCTTGATCATCATTAACTCCCATTGGATGGCGCCGGGTTGGCCCCGGCATTGGCGGGGATTTGATCAAATTTCGCTGGCCTTGCCAAGATGATTCAGCGCAGCCAGCCACGATCTATCCTCCGTCGCGCAAGAATTCAGCATCCCTTGAACGCAGCCGAAACCCGCGCGCAAACCCTCCTACCACAAGACCGAGATTGACCACAGAAAAATTTGATCATATTTTGCCCCAAACTTCATTTTCAGCAGGAACGCCGCCATGCCGTCGATCACGAACCACCTCCCGACCGCCGAATTGCAAGCGCTGGATGCCGCGCACCACATGCATCCGTTCACCACGAACGACGCGCTCAAGGAGCGCGGCGCGAGGGTGATCACACAGGGCAAGGGGGTCTACCTGAGCGACAGCGAAGGCAATCAGATTCTGGACGCGATGGCCGGGCTTTGGTGCGTAAATCTCGGCTATGGCCGCGAAGAACTGGTGCAGGCGGCCACGCGCCAGATGCGCGAACTGCCGTTCTACAACACCTTCTTCAACACGACCCACACACCGGCGATCGCGCTTGCCGCTGAATTGGCCAAACTGGCGCCCGAGGGGCTGAACCACGTGTTCTTCGCAGGCTCCGGCTCCGAGGCGAACGACACCAACCTGCGCATGGTGCGGACCTATTGGGCCGAAAAGGGACAACCTGATAAAAGCCACATCATCAGCCGCAAGAATGCCTATCACGGTTCCTCCGTCGGGTCCGGGTCCCTGGGCGGCATGACATACATGCATGAACAGGGCGGCCTGCCGATCCCGGGCATTCATCATATCGGGCAACCTGACTGGTGGGCCGAGGGCGGCGACCAGACGCCTGCGGAGTTCGGCCTTGCCCGCGCGAAAGAACTGGAAGCCAAGATTCTCGAACTGGGTCCTGAGAAGGTCGCGGCCTTCATCGCGGAGCCAATCCAGGGTGCAGGCGGCGTGATTGTACCGCCGGAAACTTACTGGCCCGAGATCCAGCGCATTTGTAACGCGCATGACGTCCTGATCATTGCGGACGAGGTGATCTGTGGCTTTGGCCGGACCGGCAACTGGTTCGGCTCCCAGACGATGGGGATCAAACCACATATCATGACAATCGCCAAAGGGCTCAGCTCGGGCTACGCGCCCATCGGTGGCTCCATCGTGTGCGACGAAGTGGCCGAAGTCATCAATGCGATCGAATTCAACCACGGCTATACTTATTCCGGACATCCGGTGTGCGCCGCCGTGGCAATGGAAAACCTGCGCCTGCTGCAAGACGAAAACGTGCTGGATCACGTCCGCGATGTCGCGGCGCCCGCGTTCAAGGCGGTTCTGGAACAATTGGCAGATCATCCGCTGGTCGGCGGGCTGAACCTGAAAGGCATGATGGCCTCGTTGCCGCTGACCCCGCACAAGCAGACCCGAGCGAAATTCGCGATGGACGAAGGCACCGTCGGCTTCATGTGCCGCGAGCGCTGCTTTGCCAACAACCTCGTGATGCGCCACGTCGGCGACCGCATGATCATCTCGCCCCCCCTCGTGATCACGCCAGAAGAGCTTGAAATCTTTCACATCCGGGCAAAACAGGCGCTGGACGACACCTACAAGGCACTTAAAGACGGCGATATGCTCAAATCCGCGGCCTGATCATCCGGTGCCATGACCGGATGTGCAGCATCTGATTGCACAGCTTGCAGGCGATTTTCCTGATTTCGGTGAAATTTTAGGGAAATCGCCTTGAATCTGCCCCCCTGAGCGCGAACTGACGTTATCCAGTTGCAATGCCTGCCCGGCTTGCGTTTAGTTTCGGCACAAGAAGAAGCAAACTGCACAGTAGACGGGGAACCATCACCTTGGCCGATTCGAAGAACAGCGACGCTTTTGTCGAATTTGAGCGCGTACAGAAAAGCTACGACGGGGAAAACCTCGTCGTGAAAGATCTCAATCTCAGCATGCCCAAGGGCGAGTTCCTGACGATGCTCGGGCCGTCGGGGTCGGGCAAGACGACTTGCCTCATGATGCTCGCCGGTTTCGAGACAGCAACCCACGGCGATATCCGCCTCGACGGCGTGTCGATCAACAACATTCCACCGCATAAACGGGGGATTGGCATGGTGTTCCAAAACTATGCCCTGTTCCCGCACATGACGGTAGCAGAGAACCTGTCGTTCCCGCTGGAAGTCCGCAAGATGGGCAGATCCACGCGCGAAGAAAAGATCAACCGCGCGCTCGGCATGGTACAGATGAACGACTTTGCCGGTCGTCGCCCCGCACAGCTTTCGGGCGGGCAGCAGCAGCGGATCGCACTCGCGCGGGCGCTGGTGTTCGAACCTGAACTCGTGCTGATGGACGAGCCTTTGGGCGCTCTGGACAAGCAGCTGCGCGAATCGCTTCAGTTCGAAATCACCAATCTGGCGCATGAACTCGGTATTACAGTGGTTTACGTGACCCACGACCAGACCGAAGCGCTGACCATGTCGGACCGCGTCGCGGTATTCGACGATGGCCGCATCCAGCAGCTGGCACCGCCGGATCAATTGTATGAAGCGCCCGAGAACAGCTTTGTTGCGCAGTTCATCGGCGAGAATAACACCCTCGAAGGCATCGTGCAGGAAATCCGCGACGGTCGCGCACTGGTCAAACTCGACAGCGACGACATCATCGACGCCAAGCCGATCAATGTAAGCAAGCCGGGAGAGCGGACACGCGTCTCGATCCGGCCGGAACGGGTCGAGTACAACAAGGAACGCATGCCAGAAGGCGCCCACACGCTGAAAGCCGAAGTGCTTGAATTCGTCTACATGGGCGACATCTTTCGGACACGGCTGCGGGTCGCGGGCAAGGACGACTTCGTCATCAAGACGCGGAACGCCCCCGACCAGGTGCGCCTGAAACCCGGCACCCAGATCGAGATCGGCTGGATGCCGGACGATTGCCGCGCGTTGGACGCCTGAGGCGACCTCGCGCATGATATGTTGCGGCGCACCGTCGCCGTGATGTTCAAAAGGCAGCGATCAAACCCGTGGCGCCGCCTTTGAGTAGTTTAACGGGTAAAAAACTTGGGAGAGTTATCAATGAAACTGACCAAAACGCTTATGACATCCACCGCACTGACAGTAGCGGCCGGCATGTCCTTCGCCGATGGCCACATGGCATCGGAAATGACAATCGTTAGCTGGGGCGGCGCATATTCCGCTTCGCAGCAGGCAGCGTATCACGACCCCTACATGGAAAAGACAGGCGTAAAGATCATCAATGATGAATCTTCCGCCGAAGCCGTCGCCAAGCTGCGTGCGATGAACGAAGCAGGCAACGTGACATGGGACGTCGTGGACGTCGTCGCTGCGGATGCAATCCGTCTGTGTGACGAAGGTCTGGCGATGGAAATCGACCCGGATGAGCAGCTTGCTGCCGCACCCGACGGGACATCCGCCGAGGAAGACTTTGGCGAACTGCTGGTTTCCGACTGCTTCATTCCGCAGATCGTCTACTCGACGACATTCGGCTACCGGACCGATCTGGTGGGCGATACGCCTCCGACAGACATCTGCGCCGTATTCGACACAGAAGCCTACCCCGGCAAGCGGAGCCTTGAAAAGCGTCCGATCGCCAACATGGAATGGGCGCTGATGTGTGATGGCGTGGCCAAGGAAGACATCTATGACGTTCTGGCGACGCCAGAAGGTCAGGACCAGGCACTGGCAAAGCTCGACACCATCAAGGACAACGTCGTCTGGTGGTCCGCGGGCGCCGACACGCCACAGCTGCTGGCGGATGGCGAAGTCATCATGGGCTCGACCTACAACGGTCGCCTGTTCTCGGCTATCGAAGAGCAGAAGCAGCCCATCGGCATGCTTTGGGATGCGCAGATGTTCGATCTGGACGGCTGGATCATCCCTGCCGGTCTGAGCGACGAGCGTAAAGCACGCGCGCTGGACTACATCATGTTCGCAACGGACACCCAGCGTCTGGCCGATCAGGCGAAGTACATCTCCTACGGTCCTGCACGCAAGTCCTCCGCACCGCTGGTGGGCAAGCATGCCGAGCTGGGCATCGAAATGGCGCCACACATGCCGACCGATCCTGAAAACGCCAAGAACACGTTCCTCTACAACTACGAGTTCTGGGCCGACTATCGCGACGACATCGACGCGAAATTCCAGGCTTGGCTGGTGAAGTAAGCTACGTCCGGAGGGGGCCCCAGCGGCCCCCTCCTTTCTCCATTCGTTAGTCTATTTATCCTTTCGACCAGAACCAGACGGGGAACCCATGAGCGATCAAACAACCACTGGCCCGGTCCTTGCCGCGGATGGCACGCCACTCAAACGATCACTGAACCGCGCCTTGCGCGTACAGAAATTGCGGGCGCTGGCGCTGATTGCGCCCCTGCTGATTTTTGTGCTCGTCACATTCATCGCGCCGATTGCGGATATGCTGTTCCGCTCGGTCGAAAACCAGATCGTGTCAGAGACCCTGCCGCGCACCACCGCCGTACTCGCCGAATGGGACGAGCATGGCGACAAGATCCCCGAAGAGCCCGTATTCGAGGCGCTCTACGACGACATGTTCTTTGCCCAGGAGGCAAAGCTGCACACCCGCCTCGGCTCGCGCCTGAACTACGAGCTGACCGGCGTGTCCTCCCTGTTCCGAAAATCGGGACGCAAGGTCGAGGACATGGGCGAGGTCTATCAGGACCAGTTCGAAGATCTCGATAGCTTCTGGAAAAAAGGTGAAAACTGGAACAGCTTCATGGGAAGTGACGCCTGGCTTGCCGACATCCAGGCTTGGGACGAATCCTCTGACACGCGCCAGCCCCGCTTTGAGATGCGGGACGGCATAGCCGACGCTCTGCCAGAAACCGCCGCAACCTATGAACGGTTCGCGCGCTTCGTCCAAATCGAGGACGAAGAGAATCTTTATACCGAAGACCCGTGGGCCATCGTCTATTCATCGCTGCACGCCGATCTGACCGGCGCGGGCAATGTCGGTTCCTACGCGGGCCCCGCTGCGGAGATGCTCAAGGCTGCGGCC
>JBFFQZ010000073.1:0-11035 GCA_041573235.1 Sulfitobacter sp.
ACCCCGGGCCTCGAACTCAGCGGTCTGAAGAAAAGCTTTGGTAAGGCCGAGATCATTCGCGGCATCGACCTGAGCATCGGCAAGTCCGAGAGGCACGCGATTATCGGACCGAATGGCGCGGGGAAGTCCACGCTGTTCAACCTGATCACCGCACGCTTCCCGGCGACGGCAGGCACGGTCAAGCTGCACGGCGAGGATCTTGCCGGGTTGCAGCCCTTCCAGATCAACCGCAAGGGCTTGTCGCGGTCGTTCCAGATCACCAACATCTTTCCCAAGATGACGGTGTTCGAAAACGTGCGCTGCGCGCTGCTTTGGGCGCATGGCTATCGCTATAGCTTCTGGGACCTGGTCAACCGCAAGCGCGACCTGACCGAGGGCGCCGAGGCGATCCTCGATCAGATCAACCTGCTGGAGCGGCGCAATCTGCCTGCGGGCACGCTCAGCTACGCCGAGCAGCGCGCGCTTGAGATCGGGATCACCATCGCGGGTGGCGCCAATGTCATCATGCTGGACGAGCCGACGGCGGGTATGAGCCATTCCGAGACCGACTATATCACCGACCTGATCCTCAAGGTGACCGAGGGCAAGACCCTGATCATGGTCGAGCATGACATGGGCGTCGTCTTTGGCCTAGCCGACCGGATTTCGGTGCTGGTCTACGGAGAGATCATCGCAACCGGAAAACCCGAAGAGGTGCGCGGTGATCCGAAAGTACAAGAAGCCTATCTGGGCGCAGCATTGGAGGCGGAACATTGATCGAAGTCAACGATATGCATGCCTATTACGGCAAATCGCACATCCTTCAGGGGGTGACCATGAACGTCCAGGAGGGCGAGATCGTGGCGCTTCTGGGCCGCAATGGCGTGGGACGCTCGACAACCTGCAAGGCTATCATGGGCGAGGTCACGCCGCATGGGTCGGTCAAGTTCAAGGGCCAGGAGATTGCGGGCAAGAAAGCCTATGAGGTCGCCAACCTCGGGATCGGCTATGTGCCCGAGAACCGCGATATCTTTCCGGGGCTCACCACGCGCCAGAACCTGACGCTGGGGCTCAAGCCCGGCCAGAAGGACGGGGCAGGCCGCTGGTCGATGCAAATGATGTTCGACATGTTCGAGAACCTTTCCCGCCGCGCGGATGTCGAGGCGTCGGTGCTGTCGGGCGGCGAGCAGCAGATGCTGACAATGTGCCGCACGCTGATGGGCGATCCGGAATTCGTGATGATCGACGAGCCGACCGAAGGCCTGAGCCCGCAGATGGTGCAGAAGGTGGCGGAAGTGCTCAAGGAAATCGCGAACCGCGGGATCTCGACCCTTCTTGTCGAACAGAAGCTGTCGATCGCCATGGACATCGCGGACCGGGTCTATGTCATGGGGCATGGCAAGATGGTGTTCGAGGGGACACCGGCCGAGCTCAAGGCCCGTGACGACGTCCGCAAGGAGTGGCTGGAGGTCTGATGACAGCTTTGGATGCTGACCGGCTGGGCCGGATCGCAACGTGGATGCAGGGATATATCGACGCGCGGCGGTTTGCCGGTGCGTCGGTGTTGATCGCGCAGGGCGGCAATGAGGTCTATTACCACCAGACCGGCCAGCGCGATCTGGCCGCCGGTGCCCCGTGGGAACGTGACACGGTCGCGCGCATCTACTCGATGACCAAACCGGTCACGTCCGTCGCGTTGATGATGCTTTCCGAACGGGGGCTTTTTCACCTCGACGCCCCTGTGTCGGAATTCATCCCCGCCTTTGCCGACATGCAGTGCCTTGTGCCCGGTGCCACGCACATTGATCAGGTTGCGGCCTGCGCGACGCCCACGTTGCACCAGTTGCTGACCCATACCGCCGGGCTGAGCTATCCGTTCAATCCCGGTCCGCTGGGCGAGGCGATGGCCGAGCAGAACATCGTCTTTGGCGCGGGGCAGGGCAGGCTGTCGGACATGTGCGACACCGTGGCCGCGCTGCCGCTTGCCTTTGCACCGGGAAGCCGTTGGGAATATTCCGTGGCCATCGACGTGCTGGGCCGCGTGGTCGAGGTGGTCAGCGGCAAGACGCTCGAGCAGTTCTTCGTCGATGAGATATTCGACCCCCTGGGCATGGATGAGACGCGGTTTTCGGTGCCGAGCGCCGCACGCGACCGCTTTGCCGCCTGCTATTCCTCGCAGGAGGAAGGCGGGTTTTCGACCGGCAAGATCCAGCCCGGCGGCACCACCCTGCGGCTTGTCGATGATCCGGCGACCTCGCCCTTCCTGAACGCCGAGATGCATTCCGGCGGCGGCGGTCTGGTCGGGACGATCGACGATTACCTCAAGTTCACCGAAATGATGCGCACAGGCGGTGCCGGTGTGATCAGCCCCAAGACGCTTGATTTCATGATGCGCAACCATTTGGGCGGCGATATCGCCTCGATGGGCCCATCGAGCTTTGCCGAACAGCCGATGGAGGGCATGGGGTTCGGGCTTGGCGGTGCGGTGGTTCTGGATTCGGGGCGCGCACGCACGCCGGGGCATCTGGGCGACTTCAGCTGGGGTGGCATGGCATCGACGTTCTTCTGGATTGATCCGGTGGCGGATCTGTCGGTGGTCTTCTTTACCCAGCTGATCCCGTCCAGCAGCTATCCCGCCCGCCCGCAACTCAAGGCGCTGGTGCACGGAGCGATGGCTTGAACAAAATTCTCTGGACCCCGTCGGAAGAGCGCGCAAGCGCCTCGACCATGGCGGAATTCGAACGGTTTCTCAACGACACGCGGGGGCTCACCTTCGATGACTACAACGCGCTGTGGCGCTGGAGCATCGAGGACCTGGAAGGTTTCTGGGCCGCGATCTGGGAATTCTTCGACATCCGCGCGAGCAAGCCCTACGACCGCATCCTGGCCAGCCGTGACATGCCGGGCGCACAGTGGTGTCCCGGCGCCGAGCTGAATTTCACCGACCAGATCATGAAGCACGTGGATGCCCGCGCCGACACACCCGCGATCATCTCGCTGTCCGAGACGCGTGGCCGGGTGGCCCTGACCTGGGGCGAAATGCGCGCACAGGTGGCATCGGTCGCGCATCACCTGCGGGCCATGGGTGTCGGGCAGGGCGACCGCGTGGCCGCGATCCTGCCCAATACCGAGGTGTCGCTGGTGGCGTTTCTCGCCGTTGTCAGCCTGGGGGCGGCCTGGTCGATCTGTGCCCCTGACATGGGACATGTCGCTATCCTGGACCGGTTCAAGCAGATCGCGCCGAAGGTGCTGATCGCGCAGGACGGCTATGTTCACGCGGGCAAGACGGTTGACCGCCGCGAGATCCTTGCGGAAATTGGCGCGGGTCTGCCATCGGTCGAACAGTTCGTGACCCTTCCCGTGGTGGGCGAGCTGCCTGAGGGGCACATCGCGTGGGACAGTCTGACCGGCGATGACGTGACCTATGAGGCCACGCAGGTGCCTTTCGACCAGCCGCTGTGGATCGTGTATTCGTCCGGCACGACCGGCAACCCGAAACCCATCGTGCACGGGCATGGCGGCGTCGCGCTTGAGATGGCGAAGCAGTCGCTGCACCACGACCTGAGGCCCGGAGACCGCTTTTCCTGGCTGACCTCGTCCGGCTGGATCATGTGGAACGTGCATTTCATGGCGCTGGGGCAGGGGGCGACCGTCTGCCAATACGACGGCGCGCCGAACCACCCCGACATGCTGGCGGTCTGGCGTTTCGTGGCCGATGAGCGGATCAACTTTTTCGGCGCGGGGGCGGCGTTCTTTGCGGGCTGCCTCAAGGCGGGTGTGACCCCCCGCACGGCCGTGGACCTTGGCGCGCTGCGCTCGCTTGGCTCCACAGGCTCTCCGCTGAGCGCGGACGCCTATGACTGGATCTACAGTGATGTGAAAGAGGACGTCTGGCTTGCCCCGATTTCAGGCGGCACCGACCTTGCGGGCGCTTTCGTGCTGGGCCATCCCGGCCTGCCGGTGCGCGCGGGTGAAATGCAGTGCCGGGCGCTTGGCAACGCGGTGCGCGCGTTCGACATCAACGGAGCAGAGCTGATCGGTGAGGTCGGAGAGCTGGTCTGTACCGAACCGCTGCCGTCGATGCCGCTGTTTTTCTGGGGTGATGAGGACGGATCGCGCCTGCATGAAAGCTATTACGATACCTATCCGGGCGTCTGGCGCCACGGTGACTGGATTTCGATCAACGAAGACGGCGCCAGCGTGATCTATGGCCGCTCGGATGCCACGATAAACCGGCGTGGTCTGCGGCTCGGCTCGGCCGAGATCTATCAGGCGGTCGAGGGGCTGGACGAGGTGATGGATTCGCTGGTGGTGGATCTCGAATTTCTGGGCCGCGAAAGCTTCATGCCGCTGTTTGTCGTGCCCGCGGCGGGCGTTCCCTTTGATCAGGCGCTGAAGGACAAGATCAACGCGGCGATCCGCTCGGGCGTGTCCGCGCGGTTCATTCCAAACGAGATCGTCGAAGTCACGGAAATACCCCGCACTCTGTCAGGCAAAAAGCTTGAGGTTCCGGTGAAAAAGCTGTTGTTGGGGGGGGAGGCAGGCAAGGTCGTGAACCGCGACAGCATGGCCAACCCTGCGAGCTTTGACTTTTTCATCGCCTATGCGGAAGCACGGGCCAACAACTGAAGGCCAGTCCATGACCACCGCCGCCGATCACCTGCTAGAGCTTCTGGATATCGAACAGCTTGAGGTCGACCTGTTCCGCGGCATCGGATCGGGCGGCGAGACGACGACCCGGATTTTCGGGGGTCACGTGATTGCCCAGGCGCTGATGGCGGCCTACCGCACGGTGCCCGAGCGGCTGTGCCATTCGCTGCACGCCTACTTCATCCGGCCGGGAGATCCTGAAATTCCGGTGATCTACCAGGTGGATCGCGCCCGCGACGGTGGCAGCTTTACCACCCGCCGGGTGGTGGCGATCCAGCACGGCAAACAGATCTTCAACCTGTCGGCCTCGTTTCACGTTGACGAAGAGGGCTGGGATTATCAGCATCCGATGCCCGATGTGGGCACGCCCGAGCAATGGCCGAGCCGCGACGAGCTGCGCGAGGCGCATGCGGCGAAGGTGCCGGAGCGCCACCGCGAAGATTTCGTGCGCGAACGTCCGATCGAGCTGCGCGAGGTCGCGCCGCGGGATTTCTTCACGCCGGAGCCTGCCAGCGACAAGAACCAGCTTTGGTTCCGCATGGAGGCGGCAAAGGGGCAGGGGCCGCAGATGCAGCAGTGCCTGCTGGCCTATGCGTCCGACATGAACCTGCTCGGCTCGTCCCTGCGGCCGCATGGGCTGACCTGGTTTCAGGGCAATGTCATGAGCGCGAGCCTGGACCACGCCATGTGGTTCCACGCGCCGATCGAATTCGCCGACTGGCATCTCTACGATCTGGACGCGCCCTGGACGGGCAAGGCCCGTGGCTTCAACCGGGGCGCAATCTACAGCGCTGATGGCACCTTGGTGGCCAGTGTCGCACAGGAAGGGCTGGTGCGCCCGATCCGTAAGAAAAGCTGAGCGCAGCGGCAACGTCCTGCCCCTGCGCTCGGCTTTCGGGTCGCGATTGGCGGTTTAGCCGAACACGAAGAAACACAGCTTGTTGCCATCGGGGTCGCGGACATAGCCGCCATAGAACCGGTCCGGGATCCGTTGGCCCGGCGCGCCTTCGTCCGTCGCGCCCAGTTCGATCGCGCGGTTGTAGAGCGCGTCGGCTTCTTCCTTGCTTTCCGCGGGAAACGCGATCATCACGCCATTGCCTGCGGTTGGTGCCTGTTTGTCGTAAGGTTCGCAGACCGCCAGCATCGGTTCGCCGCGCTTGGCGCCGATGAATGCGATGCGGCCCATGTCGGTCACGACCTTCGCGCCCTTCGAGGCGAAAAGGCCGGTGTAGAATGTCTTGGCGCGCTCCATATCCGTCACGCCGATGGTGGTGTAGCCGATCATTGCTATGATCCTCTTATGTGTAGATGTGAATGACGGCGGACCCCGCACGGCAGGGTCCGCCCAGCTTTTCCGTGTCGCCGTCAGGCGTCGTCGAAGCTGCCGAAGCGGCGGTTCAGCTTGCGCATCCCGCCGATCCAGCGGTCGTAGTTGTCGGTCTTGTTGCGCATGTATTGCACGACCTCCGGGTGCGGCAGCACGAGGAAAGTTTCGTCCCGGATCGTGCGCACGCAGGCCTCGGCGACGGGGCCGGGCTCCATCATGCCGTCGATCGCGGCCACGTGGTCTTCGTGGCCGCGGGTCATTTCCGTGCGCACGGCCTGTGGGCACAGGACAGACACCTTGATCCCCTGATCGCCATAGGTCATCGCCAACCATTCCGCGAGGCCGACAGCCGCGTGTTTGGTCACGCCGTAGGGCGCCGATCCGACCTGGTTGAGTAGCCCCGCCGCCGACGCGGTGTTCAGCAGATAACCGCCCCCGCGCGCCGACATCAGCGGCACCAGGTGCCGCGCGGCCCAGACATGGGACATCACGTTGATCTCCCAGATGCGCTGCCAGTCTTCGTCGGGCACCTCGACGCCGCCGGCAACCGAGATGCCCGCGTTCGAGCAGAACAGGTCGATGGGGCCTGCATCCGCCTCGACCGCATCGATCATGCCGGTGATCTGATCCTTGACCGACACATCCACGCAATAGGCCTTGCCGCCCATCATGCGCGCTGTCTCTTCTGCGCCGGTCATGTCGCGGTCCACGCAGGCGATATGTTTCGCGCCCTCTTCCGCGAAGCGCAGGCACATGGCGCGCCCGATGCCGGACGCGGCGCCGGTGACGACGATGATCTTGTCCTTAAGCTCCATCGGTCACGTCCACATGTTCGAGCCGCCACAGACGGTCAGCGCCTGACCGGTCATGTATCGGCTGGCATCGGAGGCCAGGAACACGGCAAGCCCCGCGAAATCCTCGGGCTCGCCGAGGCGGCGCAGGGGGATCTCCTCCTTGATGCGCTTTTCGACCTCCGGGTTATCCCAAAGCTCGCGCGCGAATTCGGTCCGCACGAGGCCGGGGCAGATGGCGTTGAACCGCAGCCCCTTGGGCCCGAATTCAGCCGCGAGGTTGCGCACCAGGCCGATCAGCGCCAGCTTGGACATCCCGTAGGTGCCCAGCATGACCGACGGCTTGAACGCCCCGATCGACGAGGTGAACGCGACCGACCCCGCGCCCTTTGCCACCATGTCCGGCGCAACCATCTGTGCCAGCCAGAGGTTGGAGCGGACGTTGGCGTCCATCGTCTTGGTATAGGCATCATCGGGAATTTCCGACGTCTTGCCGTAATAGGGGTTCACCCCGGCATTCCCGATCAGGCAATCGATCGGACCGGCCAGTTCATGCGTCTTGTCGACCAGCGCCTGAAGCTGATCCTTGTAGCCGACGTTGCAGGCAACCGCGTGGGCCTTGCCCTTGCCGAGGGCATTTATGCCCTCGGCTGCGGCGTCCAGCTGGTCCTGCTTGCGCGCGGAGATCACGACGGTGGCGCCATGCTCCGCCAGCGCGGTGGCCATGGCAAGCCCCATCCCCTTGGAGGCGCCGGTCAGCAGCGCCACCTTTCCAGTGAGGTCGAAAAGGCTCATACCCCACCCCGCGTGCGACCTGTTGCGATCTCGCTGCGGGCGCGGTCGGTGCGGGCGTTGGAGCTTTGGTAATCCTTGACCTCGGCCCGGGCGATCACGTGATGGTGGACCTCATCGGGGCCATCCGCATAACGCAGCGTACGCTGTGCGGTATACATGCCCGACAGCGGCGACCACTGGCTGATGCCCGTCGCGCCATGCACCTGCATCGCGTCGTCGATGATCTTGCAGACCTTTTCCGGCACCATCGCCTTGATCATGCTGACCCAGATGCGGGCCTCCTTGTTGCCCAGCGTATCCATCGCCTTGGCGGCCTTCAGAACCATCAGGCGCATCGCCTCGATCTCGATCTTGGCGCGGCTGATCGTTTCCATGTTCTTGCCTAGGTCGATGATCTTCTTGCCGAAGGCCTCACGCGACAGGCCGCGTTCGATCATCAGATCCAGCGCCTTTTCCGCCGCCCCGATGGAGCGCATGCAGTGGTGGATGCGGCCAGGTCCAAGACGGACCTGAGAAATCTCGAACCCGCGGCCTTCGCCCCAGAGCATGTTGCTTTCGGGGACGCGCACATCCTTGAACTTGATGTGCATGTGGCCGTGCGGCGCGTCGTCGTGGCCGAAGACATGCATCGGGCCGACGATCTCGACGCCGGGGGTGTCGATCGGCACGAGGATCTGGGATTGCTGGCGGAAGGGTTCTGCATCCGGCGACGTCTTGACCATGGTGATCATGATCTTGCAGCGTGGATCACCTGCGCCCGAGATATAGTATTTCTCGCCGTTGATCACCCATTCGCCGTTTTCCAGCACGGCGGAGGTCGAGATGTTCTTGGCATCCGACGACGCCATGTCCGGTTCGGTCATCGCAAAGGCTGAGCGGATCTTGCCTGCCAGAAGCGGCTTGAGCCACTGTTCTTTCTGCTCGGGCGTGCCGATGCGTTCCAGCACCTCCATGTTGCCGGTGTCGGGCGCGGAACAGTTCAGCGTCTCCGAGGCCAGCGGGCTCTTGCCCAGCTCCGCCGCGATATAGGCATAGTCGAGGTTCGACAGCCCCTCGCCGGTTTCCGCATTGGGCAGAAAGAAGTTCCAAAGCCCGTTCTCGCGCGCCTTCTGCTTGGCGGTTTCCAGCAGTTCGAGCTGACCGGGGGCGTGTGACCAGCGGTCGGCACGGCCTTCGCCCAGGGCAAAGTATTCCTCGGTGATCGGATCGACGTTTTCGCGGATGTGCTTGATCACGGCGGCCAGCAGCGGGCGCGCCTTTTCAGACATTTGCAGGTTGTTCATTTCCATTGGCGTATCGGACATCGTGGTGTCTCCCTGTTACTTGTTGACCCAGTTGGGCTTGCGTTTCTCGACAAAGGCGTTGACGCCTTCCTTGAAATCTTCGGTCTTGCTCAGATCCGCGATGACCTCGCGGGAATAGTTGATGCTGTCGGCCATACCGTCGGCCTGTGACAACCTGTTCAGCACCCGCTTGGTCGCCTTCACTGCCGAGGGCGACACGGCGCAAAGCTCTTCCGCCTTGGCCATGGCCGCCGCCATCAGGTCGCCGTGCGGCACGACCGCGTTGACACATCCCATCGCCAGCGCCTCATCGGCAAGGATCGTGCGGCCGGTGAACATCATCTCCTGCGCGGCAAGCCTGCCGATGTAGCGCGACAGGCGCTGCACCCCCGAGGCGGCGGCGAAGAAGCCGACCTTGACCTCCGGCAGCGCGAATTTCGCGTTCTCGGAGGCGATGATGATGTCACAGCTCAGTGCCGTCTCAAACCCGCCGCCCATGGCAAATCCGTTCACTGCGGCGATCAGCGGCTTTTCCAGGTCGAACCGCGACGACAACCCGGCAAAGCCGCTGTCGGGCATGCCTTTCTTGTTGCCGCCCGTCGCTGTCGCCTTGAGATCGTTGCCCGCCGAGAACGCCTTGTCGCCCGCACCGGTCAGCACCGCGACCCACAGATCCTGGTCGGCGGCGAATTCGTCCCAGCACTGCGCCATCTCCTCGTGCATGTCTGCATGAACGGCGTTGTAGACGTCGGGCCGGTTCATGGTCACGACAAGGATATGGCCCTTCTTTTCGGTGGTGATGAATTTGTAGCTCATACCTTGAGACCTCCGGTGTCGATGTCGGTGAATTTGCCGCCCTCGGCGGCCAGTTTGCGCAGCAGCCCGGCAGGAGCGAATTCGGGATCTTCGGCGCCCAGCACCTCCATCCGGTCCAGCACCGCCTGTGCCCCGACCATGTCGCCATAGAACATCGGCCCGCCCTTGTCCGCAGGCCAGCCATAGCCGTTCAGCCAGACCACATCGATGTCCGAAGGCCGCTGTGCCTTGTTCTCTTCGAGGATCTTCACCGCCTCGTTGATCATCGGATAGATGCAGATCTCGATGATTTCCTCGGGACTCATGGTGGTGGGTTCGGCGCCGGTGATGTCGCGGATGATGCCCGCGGTCACGTCGGACGGGATCGGACGGCGGTTTTCGTCATAGTCATAGAATCCCGCCTGCGTCTTTTGCCCGCGCCGGTCCATTTCGCACAGCGCGTCGCGGATCGGGTTGTCGGTCTTGGCGCCCTTGGACCAGCCGATGTCGAGCCCGGCGAGGTCGCTCATCTGGAACGGTCCCATCTTGAAGCCGAATGCGTTCAGCGCCGCGTCCACGTCCCAGGGCATCACGCCGCGGTAGACCAGCTTGTTCGCCTGCTTCTGGCGGGCAAACAGGATGCGGTTGCCGACAAAGCCGGGGCAGACCCCGACCAGCGTCGCGATCTTGTTGATGTCGCGCGCGAGATCCATGCAGGTGGCGACCACGTCGTCGGCGGTGTGCTTTGCGCGCACGATCTCAAGCAGCTTCATCACGTTCGCGGGCGAGAAGAAATGCAGTCCGATCACATCCTCGGGCCGTTTGGTCATCGCCGCGATTTCGTTGATGTCCAGCGCCGAGGTGTTGGTGGCCAGGATCGCGCCGGGCTTCATCACGCGGTCCAGCTCGGTAAAGATCTTGCGCTTGAGGTCCATGTCCTCGAAGACCGCTTCGATCACCAGGTCGCAATCGGCCAGATCGGCAATCGCCAGACGGCCGTCAAAGCGGGCCATGCGGGCCTCGACCTCATCCTGCGGAAAGCGGCCCTTGTCGGCCGAGCGCTGGTAGTTACCGCGCACGACCTTCAGGCCACGGTCCAGCGCCTCCTGCGTCGTCTCGACGATCTTGACCGGATAGCCGGCGGTGGTGAAATTCATCGCGATGCCGCCGCCCATGGTGCCTGCACCGATGATGCCCACTGTCTTGATGGTGCGGCGTGGAGTGGCGGGATCCAGGCCCGGAACCTCCCACGCGGCTTTGCCCGCAGCGCCGATGTAGGCGCCGATGTCTTCGTCTGTTGGTGTCATACCTTTGCCTTTTCATTGTCCAGACAGGCCGCGCGTAAACCGCGGCGGTCGATTTTGTCCGTGGCACCGCGCAGCAGAGGCGCGGTCTGGGTCCACAGGTGTTGGGGG
>JBFFQZ010000074.1:0-11018 GCA_041573235.1 Sulfitobacter sp.
AGCATCTGGCCTACTGCATCAAGCGCTGCGATCTTGAATTGGCGGGGGTCGCGTCATCGGCCTATGTGTCGGGCATGTCGAGCCTCGTCGAGGACGAGCAGGAGCTGGGCGCGGCCTGTATCGATCTGGGCGGCGGGGCGACCGGGGTGTCGATCTTCATCAAGAAGCACATGATCTATGCCGACAGCATCCGCATGGGCGGCGATCATGTCACATCGGACATTTCCATGGGCCTTCAGGTGCCTGCCTCCAACGCCGAAAGGATCAAGACATTCTATGGCGGGGTCCACGCCACAGGCATGGATGATCGCGAAATGATCGAGATCGGCGGCGAGACGGGCGATTACGAACACGACCGCCGCACTGCCAGCCGGGCCGAACTGATCGGCATCATGCGGCCTCGGGTCGAAGAGATCCTCGAAGAGGTGCGCGCGCGTCTGGATGCGGCAGGGTTCGATCATCTGCCCAGCCAGCAGATTGTTTTGACCGGCGGCGCCAGCCAGATCCCCGGCCTCGACGGGCTTGCCAGCAAGATATTGGGCCAGCAGGTGCGGCTGGGCCGACCCTTGCGGGTGCACGGTCTGCCACAGGCGGCAACAGGGCCTGGGTTTGCATCGGCGGTGGGGCTTGCGCTTTTTGCGGCGCATCCGCAGGACGAATGGTGGGATTTCGAAATCCCCAGCGACAGGTACCCCGCGCGGTCGCTCAAGCGGGCGGTCAAGTGGTTCAAGGACAACTGGTAAGCCGACACGCATCCGCCAAGAAGGCATGCGAATAAGGATGACAGAGCGCGCAAGGCATGATAATTTCGACCCAAGGCTCGCAAGAAGCCCGAGGTCGGCCGAGCAGTCGCCCCTCAGATTCGAAATATGCCCCTGCTGGCTTTGGCCTCGGGGTCTCTCGCGCAGACTGGCGGCCTTGCGTTCGCGCCTGGCCTGTGTTTGCAGCCCACATCTGGGTGCGGGGACAAAATGCGGTGAATTGCGGCACAAACTTGCCTACATTTAGCGCAAATCGGGCCTTTTCTAGGTGACGACTCGGGCGTTGACGTTTAGGGTTGGTAAAAATTTGGGACAAAAACGCCCCGCGCGGTGCGGGCAAACAGGACAGGCGGATCCACAATGACTTTGAACCTTTCGTTGCCGGGACAGCAGCAGGATGACCTAAAACCACGCATCACCGTTTTCGGTGTCGGCGGGGCAGGCGGTAACGCGGTTAACAACATGATCGAGAAAGAGCTCGATGGTGTGGACTTCGTCGTCGCGAACACCGACGCGCAGGCGCTGCAGCAGGCAAAGTCGGACAATCGGGTCCAGCTGGGCGTCAAGGTCACCGAAGGTCTGGGCGCGGGCGCACGGGCCGCCGTGGGCGCCGCCGCTGCCGAAGAGAGCATCGAACAGATCGTGGACCATCTCGCGGGCGCGCATATGTGCTTCATTACCGCGGGCATGGGCGGCGGCACCGGGACCGGCGCCGCGCCGATCATCGCACAGGCCGCGCGCGAACTGGGGGTTCTGACCGTGGGCGTCGTGACCAAGCCGTTCCAGTTTGAGGGCGCCAAGCGGATGCGTCAGGCCGAAGAGGGCGTCGAGGCGCTGCAAAAGGTCGTCGATACGCTGATCATCATTCCCAACCAGAACCTGTTCCGGCTGGCCAATGAAAAGACCACCTTCACCGAAGCATTCTCGCTGGCGGACGATGTGCTTTACCAGGGGGTGAAGGGCGTGACTGACCTAATGGTGCGTCCCGGCCTGATCAACCTCGACTTTGCCGACGTACGCGCCGTGATGGACGAGATGGGCAAGGCGATGATGGGCACCGGCGAAGCGGACGGCGAAGACCGCGCGATCAAGGCCGCCGAGAAGGCCATCGCCAACCCGCTGCTGGACGAGATCTCCCTGCGGGGCGCCAAGGGCGTGCTGATCAACATCACCGGTGGCGATGATCTGACATTGTTCGAACTGGACGAAGCCGCAAACCGTATCCGCGAAGAAGTGGACCCCGAGGCGAACATCATCGTCGGCTCGACCCTCGATACCTCGCTGGGAGGCGTCATGCGTGTCAGCGTCGTGGCCACGGGCATCGACGCGGTGGATGTGAATACCGAAATGCCGGTGCCGCGCCGTTCGATGTCTCAGCCTCTGAAGCAGGAAGTCGCGCAGGAAGAAGCGCCGGTTGCGGATGAGTATGAGGTCGCGGTGGTCGAAGAAGAGGCTCAGGACACCCCGACGCGCAGCTTCTTTGACGAAGCGCCGACGGAAACGGCCCGCGAAGCGGATACCCGCGACATGTTCGACAGCGGTCGCGACATGGCGCAGACCGACGATTTGCCGCCTCCGGCC
Source organism: Sulfitobacter sp. (assembly GCA_041573235.1). GTDB lineage: Bacteria > Pseudomonadota > Alphaproteobacteria > Rhodobacterales > Rhodobacteraceae > Sulfitobacter. The sequence continues at coordinate 2,343 of JBFFQZ010000074.1, forward strand.
TATACCCACGACGCGGAGGCCCATGAGGCACCGCGCGACGAGATCGAGGCCGATCCCGAAGCGTTCATCGCCCCCCGCGCACCCAAGCCTGGCACGCCCTCTCCCGAGGCAATGGCGCGTCTGCGTGCCGCGGCACAGCGCGCGGCACCTGCACCACAGCAGCCCACGCCCGCTCATCAGGCAGCGCCGGCTGCCCCTCAGGCTGAGCAGCGCAACCGCTTCGGCATCAATTCGCTGATCAACCGCATGACCGGGGCCCAGGAAGGCGAGGCTCAGGCACGCCCTGCTGCACAGCCTGCGCGTCAACAGCCACCGGTGCAAAGCCGCCAGTCCGCCGCGGCGCCACAGCCCCGCCAGGAGCTGGATGCGGATCAGGAACGGATCGAGATTCCCGCATTCCTGCGCCGCCAGGCGAACTGATCACCGCGACAGCGTGAACCGAAAGGCCACCTGCGGGTGGCCTTTTTCTTTTGTTAGCAGGTACTTATTTCGACGAAGGCGGTATTGCGCCCGTTTATGACAGCCATATTACAGTCGGTTGCAATGATTGATTTGAGTGTCTGCTACCCCAGCCCTATTTTCTGCACAGTCAAGATTGAACTTGAGCCAGTACCGAGGGCACCACCGTGCAGAACACCGTCAAGACAGCGATCAGCTTTGCAGGCAAGGGCCTGCATTCGGGCAAGCCCGCGACGGCCACCGTGCGTCCCGCAGCCGCCCACCATGGCATCTGGTTCAAGCGTACAGACGTCGAGGTCGGCGACCGCATGATCCCTGCGCGCTGGGACGCGGTGAACCGGTCTCCGTTGTGCACAAAGCTGGAAAATACCGCCGGGCTTCAGATCTCCACCGTCGAACATCTGATGGCCGCGCTCGCGGGCTGCGGCATTCACAACGCCCTGATCGAGATTGACGGCCCCGAAGTGCCGATCCTGGATGGCTCCTCGGCGCCCTTCGTGCGCGGCATCATGGCGCAGGGTGTGCGGATGCAGGCGGTTCCTGTCATGGCGTTCGAGGTGCTCAAGGAAGTGACCGTCCGTGACGGCGACGCGGTGGCGACGATCGCACCGTCGCAGATGCTCCGTATCGATTTCGAGATTGATTTCGAGGACAGCGCGATTGGTCACCAGGCCAAGTCGCTGGTGATGAACAACGGCACTTTTGCGCGGGAACTGTGCGACAGCCGCACATTCTGCCGTCAGGCGGACGTGGATACGATGCAGGCCAATGGTCTGGCGCTGGGCGGCGCACCCGGCGAGAACGCCGTGGTGTTCGATGGCGACGCGGTGCTCAGCCCCGGCGGTCTGCGCCACGCGGATGAACCCGTTCGCCACAAGATGTTGGATGCCCTGGGCGATCTGGCGCTGGCCGGCGCGCCCTTGCTGGGTCATTATACCGGAACGCGTGCGGGTCATTCTCTGACCAACACGCTGTTGCGCGCGCTGTTCGCGACCCCCGGTGCGGTGCGGCTGGTTGAATGCACCAGCGAGATGGCTGCGCGCCTTCCGGGCCACGGGTTGGTCTGGAACGAAATTCCGGACGTGGCCTGAACCGATCCCATTGCAATGACAGAATGCAGGCCCGATGCGGACGCTCTGGGCCATTGTTCTGGACCAAGTGACAAAGTCGCAAATCGGCGTTTTGTACCGTGGATTATTGTGCTAACACCATGCTCAGACAGGGGCGACGCCCCGTTTTTGTGACCGTGATGGTTGAGGATAAAGGATAGCCTGGGATGCGTTTGCGGGGTTCTGTCACTCGTCTGTCCGCCATGTGCGTGGTTGTTGCGGCGCTTGCCGCCTGTAGCGGGCGCAACGATGGCCGCATGACCAACAGTTTCTTCAACCCTCAGGAAATCCCTCTGGAAACATACACGCCCGAGCAGATTTTCGAACGTGGCGAGTTTGAGCTGACCCGGCGCCGCCCGGAAGAGGGGGCATTCTATTTCGCCGAGATCGAGCGGCTCTATCCCTATTCCGAATGGGCCAAGCGCGCGCTGATCATGCAGGCCTTTGCCTATCACCAGGATGGCGACTATCCCAACAGCCGGTCCGCAGCACAGCGTTTCATCGACTTCTATCCCGATGACGACGATGCGGCCTATGCCGCGTATCTGCTGGCGTTGAGCTATTACGACCAGATCGACGATGTGGGCCGCGACCAGGGGCTGACATTCCAGGCATTGCAAAGCCTGCGCCAGGTGATCGAGCGCTATCCCGACAGCGAATATGCGCGGTCGGCGATCCTGAAATTCGATCTGGCGTTCGACCATCTGGCCGGCAAGGAGATGGAGATCGGGCGCTATTACCTGCGCCGCAATCACCAAGCCGCGTCCATAAACCGGTTCCGCGTGGTGGTCGAAGATTTCCAGACGACGACCCACACCGCCGAGGCGTTGCACCGTCTCGTCGAGGCGTATCTGAGCCTGGGCCTGACGGATGAGGCGCAGACGGCTGGGGCGATCCTGGGCTACAACTACCGGTCGACCGACTGGTACGAGGACAGCTACAAGCTGCTCAAGGGCCGCGGTCTTGAGCCGAAGTCGTTTGGCAACAATTGGTTGTCGGCGATATATCGCCAGACACTGAAGGGCGAGTGGCTGTAACAGGCGGCGGGCAGCCCCCCGCCCCAAGCAGGACCTGACATGCTGCGCGGATTGGACATCTCGGACATGCTTATCATTGAGCGGCTGGAACTGGAGTTTCAGCCGGGCCTCAATGTGCTGACCGGCGAGACGGGGGCGGGCAAGTCGATCCTGCTGGATTCGCTTGGCTTCGTGCTGGGATGGCGCGGGCGTGCGGATCTGGTTCGGCAGGGCGCGCCACAGGGCGAGGTGACCGCCTGGTTCGACCTGCCAGTGGATCATCCGGCCCACGGCGTGCTGCAAGAGGCGGGGCTGCCCGGCGGGGATGAGCTGATCCTGCGGCGGATCAATACGGCCGAGGGGCGTAAGACCGCCTGGGTCAATGACCGCCGCTGTTCCGGTGAGGTCCTGCGCCAGTTGAGCGAGACGCTTGTGGAGTTGCACGGGCAGCATGACGACCGTGGCCTGCTGAACCCGCGCGGCCACCGGGCCATCCTCGATGACTTCGCGGGCCTCGGCGATGCACGCGCCCGGACCGCCAAGGCGTGGTCCGCGGCGGCCGCCGCGCGCAAGGCCGCGGCCGCCGCGGCACGGGCGCAGGAGGAAATCCGCGCCGAAGAGGAATTCCTGCGCTACGCCATGGCCGAGCTGGACAAGCTGGCGCCCGAGGAAGGCGAAGAGGCCACGTTGGACACCAGGCGCCGGATGATGCAGGGCGCCGAGAAGATCCGCAGCGATGTGATCAACGCCTACGAGGCGATGGGCCAGAACGGGGCCGAAGCGCAGCTGGCGGATGCCCTGCGCTGGCTCGACGGGGCGGCCAGCAGGGCAGAGGGCGCGCTGGAAGAGCCGATGGCGGCGCTGAACCGCGCGATGATCGAACTGGACACCGCCATGGAGGGCGTTGTCGGTGCGATCGAGGCGATGTCCTTTGACCCGACCGAGCTGGAAGACACCGAAGAGCGTCTGTTTGCCATCCGGGGCCTGGCGCGCAAACACGATGTGCAGCCGGACGCGCTGGCAGGGTTTGCCGATACGCTGCGCACCAAGCTTGCAGCGCTGGATGCGGGGGACGCGGACGCGGCGCGTCTGCAGGCCGAGGTCGCCGCCGCAGAGCAGGCCTATGACGCGGCGGCCGGGGCGCTGAGTGCCGCGCGCGAAACTGCTGCGGCACAATTGGACAAGGCCGTCACCGCCGAGCTGGCACCACTCAAGATGGACCGCGCTGTTTTCGCCACCCAGATCACCGCCGACACACCGGGCCCCGAGGGCCGCGATGCGGTGACGTTTACCGTGGCGACAAACCCCGGCGCGCCTGCGGGCCCCTTGAACAAGATCGCCTCCGGCGGGGAGCTGAGCCGCTTCCTGCTGGCGTTGAAAGTGTGCCTGACCCAGAACCAGACCGGCCTGACCCTGATCTTTGACGAGATCGACAGGGGCGTAGGCGGGGCAACAGCGGACGCGGTGGGCCGCAGGCTGGCTGCGATCGCGGCGCAGGGACAGGTCCTTGTCGTGACCCACAGCCCGCAGGTCGCAGCGCTTGGCGCGCATCACTGGCGGGTCGAGAAGACGGTGACGAATGGAATGACGACCACCGATGTCGTGCCGCTGTCGCGCGACGAGCGGGTGGACGAGGTCGCGCGCATGGTTTCTGGCGATACGGTGACCGACGCCGCGCGCGATGCCGCCCGCGCGCTGTTGAGCGCCTGAGCCCTTGAATACCATGGCTTCTTGTGGTTTCCGCAGGGGCAACACACAGATGGCACATTTAAAAGAGCCCCGATGACCGAACCTGCCCGCTCTTTCCTGTCGGAACAGTTCGCCTTGGCCGTTAAGGGCTGGCGTGACGGGTGGCGCGTGCTGCGTCAAAAGGGACCGGGCAAGGTCACCTTCTGGTTCATCGCCCTGATGATCGGGATCGCTGCGGGGTTCGCGGCCCTGTTGTTCCGCAAGGGCATCAACCTGCTGCAACAGACGCTGTATGGCACCGATGACGTGCAATACCTGCACAGCTTCATCAGCGGTCTGGATTGGTATCTGGTGGTGCTGATCCCAACGGTCGGTGGGCTGGTGACCGGGCTGATCCTGCATCGGTTCACCCCGGACGGACGGGCGCGGTCGGTGGCGGATGTGATCACCGGCTCGGCGCTGCAGGACGGACGGGTCGAGACACGTGCCGGGATCGCCTCGGCCTTTGCGTCGCTGGTTACGCTGGGGTCGGGCGGATCTTCGGGACGAGAGGGGCCGGTGGTGCACATGGCCGGCGTGATCTCGACCTGGGTCAGCCGCCGGATCAACGCGGATGGGATAACCGGGCGCGACCTGCTGGGCTGTGCGGTTGCCGCCGCGGTCTCGGCCAGCTTCAACGCGCCCATTGCAGGCGCTCTGTTCGCGCTTGAGGTGGTGTTGCGCCATTTCGCCGTTCACGCTTTTGCGCCCATCGTAATCGCGAGCGTGGCGGGAACGGTGATCAACCGGCTTGAGTTCGGCGGCGTCACGGAGTTCAAGCTGCCGACCTCGGGAGACTTGCAATTCTACGTCGAACTGCCTGCGTTCCTGTTGCTGGGGCTGACCTGTGGCGTCGTGGCGGTCGCGCTGATGCGGGCGGTGTTCTGGGCCGATGACGTGGGCAACCTGATCCAGACGCGCACCCGCGTGCCGCGTTGGTCCCGGCCGATGGTCGCGGGCGCACTGCTGGGCGTGATCGCGCTTTGGTTCCCTCATATCATCGGCGTGGGGTATGAAACGACATCGCTGGCCCTGACTGGTCAACTCGGGCTGTATGATGTGACCGTGTTCGCAGTGCTCAAGGTCGTCGCGGTGGCGATCACGCTGGGCGGACGCATGGGCGGCGGTGTGTTTTCGCCATCGCTGATGGTGGGGGCTCTGACGGGGCTGGCCTTTGGGCTGATCGCGACGGGGATCTTTCCCAACGTGTCAGGGTCGGTATCGCTCTATGCGCTGGCGGGCATGGGGGCGGTCGCGGCAGCCGTTCTGGGCGCGCCGATCTCGACCACGCTGATCGTGTTCGAACTGACCGGAGACTGGCAGACCGGGCTTGCCGTGATGGTCGCTGTCAGCATGTCGACGGCCCTGTCGAGCCGCCTTGTCGACCGCAGTTTCTTCCTGACGCAGATCGAGAGGCGCGGCATTCATCTGGCCGCCGGGCCGCAAGCCTATCTGCTGGCGATGTTCACAGCCGCCAAGACCATGCGCAGGCCCGATGATCCGGGCGCCGCCGACCATGCGCGCTGTTGGGACATGATCGGCGAAGGGCTCTATGTCGACGCGGCGGCCACGCTCGAAACCGCCATACCCATTTTCGAGAAAACCGGCGCCCCGTTCCTGCCGGTCGTTACGCTGAGCGCCGATGCGGCGCCGCCTGCGCTGGTGGGGGCGCTGTTCCATGTGGATGCACTGCGTGCCTACAACCGCGCGCTGGCCGCAACCGCGGCCGAGGAACACTCCTGACGGTTCAGATCTGTTCGACCGTGATCTCGTCGATGGGATAGAAGGCCAGATGCCCCTTGATCCGGGCCATCTCTTCCTTTGGGTTTTCGTAGGACCTCACCGCATTTTCCAGGGTGCGGCTCTTGGTGATGACCGAATAATGCGATGCGGAGCCCTTGTGCGGGCATTCCGTCGTCTTGTCGGTGGCATCCAGAAACGCCATTGCGATGTCCTCGCGCGGGAAAAAAATGACCGGTGGCAGATCACCCTCGCACAGCTCGAGCGCATTGGTCGTCTCGCCCAGCACGGCGCCGCCTGCGCGCACGGTCCAGGTTCCCGGTGCCTTGCGGATCTTGATGTCTGCCATGTGTTTCTCCCCCCTGAAACGCGCCTAGAGCGGCGCGGTCGCCATATCTAACCATTCTTTCGCGGCGGGCGTAACCCGTGGGCCGATTTTTGTTGCGACCTCCGCGTGATAGGCATTCAGCCAGTCGCGCGCGCCCCGATCCAGCATGTCAGGCACGACCAGCCGCCGGTCGATCGGCACGAAGGCCAGCGTGCGCCAGTCCAGCATTTCGCGGTGCGCGTCGCCGCCCGGCAGGTCGGGCGCGCGCTGGACCACCAGCAGGTTTTCGATCCGGATGCCAAAGGCGCCCTCGCGGTAGTATCCCGGTTCATTGCTCAGGATCATACCCGGTTCCAGCGGCACCTGGCTGACCCGGCTCAGCCGCTGGGGCCCTTCGTGGACGCTCAGATAGGCGCCGACCCCATGGCCGAGGCCGTGGTCGAAATCCTGACCCGCCAGCCACAGCGGCATTCGCCCGATCGCTTCGATGTGACTGCCTGCAAGGCCCTTGGGCCAGCGCAGGCGGCTCATCGCGATCATCCCCGCCAGCACGCGGGTAAAGGCGTGTTGCGCTTCCTGTGGCGGGGTGCCGATGGCGATGGTGCGCGTGATGTCGGTGGTTCCGTCAAGATACTGACCGCCGCTGTCGAGCACGATCAGATGCCCGTCCTCAAGCCTGCTGTCGGTCTCCTCGGTGACGCGGTAGTGCATGATGGCGCCATTTGGCCCGGTGCCCGCGATCGTCTCAAAGCTGATGTCTTGAAGGCCGTTGTCGCGGCGGCGCAGAGTCTCAAGCTGGGTGACCACCTGCGTCTCGGTCAGGCTGCCGGGCGGTTGATTGTCCAGCCAGCACAGCATTTCAACCATCGCCGCCCCGTCGCGCAGATGGGCCTGCGCCGCGCCTTCGATCTCGGCTGTGTTCTTGCAGGCCTTCGGCAGGGCGCAGGGTTCTGCCCCCGGTGTGGCGCGGTCTGCCAGCGCGTCGGCGACAGCTTGCGGTGCGGTGCCCGTGTCGATGCGCACCGGCCCGTCAAGCGCGCGCACGGCGTCCAGAAACCCGTCAGGGGCATGCAGGTGCACCTCCGCCCCCAGATGGCCCTCAAGCCCCCGGTACTTCGAGGGCTCTGAAAACAGATCCACGCTGGCATCGCTGTGCAGCAGGGCAAAGCCATGGACCACCGGATTACGTTCGATATCCGCGCCGCGGATGTTCAACAGCCAGCAGATGCTGTCGGGCAGGGTGATGATGGCGGCATTTTCGCCTGCATCCAGCAGTGTCCGGGCCAGACGGGCACGTTTGTCATCGTGGCTTTCGCCTGCGAACTCAAGCGGATGCACCTTTGCGGGTGCCATCGGCGGCGCGGGCTGATCATCCCAGATCGCGTCGACCAGATTGTCCACCTGCACCAGTTCGATCCCGCTGCCGGCAAGCGCCTTTTCGGCCTGCGTGATCTGGTCGACGGTGTGCAGCCAGGGATCAAATCCCACACGCCCGCCATCAGGAAGCTGTTCGCGCAGCCAGGCGGCCATGGAAACTTCGGGCCAGGGTACGGGCGTAAAGACATCGGCCACCTGCGCCTTCACCTGCGTCCGGTAGCGCCCGTCGATGAAAACGCCCGCAACCGCGTGCAACACCACGCAGAAACCAGCAGATCCGGTAAACCCGGTCAGCCACGCCAGCCGCGCGTCGCGGGCCGCGACATATTCGCCCTGATGCGCGTCGGCGCGGGGCACGATGAAACCTTCCACCCCCCGGGCTTTCATCTCTGCGCGCAAAGCAAGGAGCCGCGGCGGCCCTTGTTCCGGCCGGGCCGTGACCTCAAATGACTGAAACACCACGTCCCTCCGTTATTCTGCTTCTGAAATGATGCGCATGCTCAGCTGACGCGGCGGATGCCCATCACCCGCGCGCGGGCGCGCGGATCGCTGTCGAACAATGACGCAAGCTGTTCTGTCATCGCACCGGCCAGTTGCTCTACATCCGTGATCGTGACCGCGCGGTTGTAATAGCGCGTCACGTCATGGCCGATGCCGATCGCCAACAGCTCGACCGCCTTCTTCTTTTCGACCATGGCGATCACGTCGCGCAGGTGCTTTTCAAGATAGTTGGCGGGGTTCACCGACAGGGTCGAATCGTCCACTGGCGCACCGTCCGAGATCACCATCAGGATCTTGCGCGCCTCGGACCGGGCCATCATGCGGCGGTGCGCCCATTCGAGCGCTTCGCCGTCGATGTTTTCCTTCAACAGCCCTTCTTTCATCATCAGCCCCAGGTTGGGCCGCGTGCGCCGCCACG
>JBFFQZ010000075.1:0-10999 GCA_041573235.1 Sulfitobacter sp.
GATCAAGATGCTGTCGGGCGCCTACCGGATGGACAGCGGTGAGATTCTGATCAACGGCGAAAAAGCCACCATCACCTCGCCCCGCGACGCCCGCGACTACAACATCGAGACGATCTACCAGACGCTTGCGCTGGCCGACAACCTCGATGCGGCGTCCAACCTGTTTCTAGGCCGGGAACTGACCAATGGTCTGGGCTTTGTGGACGATGACCGGATGGAGGCCGAAACCCGCAAGATCATGGCCCGCCTCAACCCCAACTTCAAGAAGCTGAAAGAGCCTGTATCGGCGCTTTCGGGGGGTCAGCGGCAATCCGTCGCCATCGCGCGCGCGGTGTATTTCAACGCGCGGATCCTGATCATGGACGAGCCCACGGCGGCGCTTGGCGTGCATGAAACAGCCATGGTCGCGGAGCTGATCCAGGAACTGAAAAATCAGGGCCTCGGCATCTTCCTGATCTCCCATGACACGCGCGAGATGATGGAACTGTGCGACCGCGTATCGGTGATGAAAAACGGCCAGATGGTCGGCACCGAACGGGTCGAGGACGTGACCGAAGATGACATCCTGTCAATGATCATCCTCGGCAAGAACCCCAAGGCGGCCGCCTGATGTTCATCGGGCTCGACCTTGGCACATCATCGCTCAAGGCGATCCTGATCGACGACAGCCAGACGGTGCGGGCCGAACATTCCGTGCCTCTGACGGTCCAGCGCCCACACGATGGCTGGTCGGAACAGGACCCGGCCAGCTGGTGCGCCGCCGCCAGACAGGCGCTCGAGGCGCTGGCTGCACAGGCCGATTGCAGCACCGTGACCGGCATCGGCCTTGCCGGTCACATGCACGGCGCCACACTGATCGGCGCCGACGATACCCCCCTGCGCCCCTGCATGCTGTGGAACGACACCCGCAGCCACGCCGAGGCCGCGGCGATGGACGCCGACCCGCAGTTCCGCGCGATCACCGGCAACATCGTCTTTCCCGGCTTCACCGCGCCCAAGGTCGATTGGGTCCGGATCCATGAGCCCGCGATCTTTGAACGCATCAAGAATATCCTGCTGCCCAAGGATTATCTGCGCCTCTATCTCACCGGAGAATATGTGTCCGAGATGTCGGATGCCGCCGGCACCGCCTGGCTTGATACCGGCGCGCGGAACTGGTCGGATGCGTTGCTGCGCGCGTGCCACCTGCGCCGGGACCAGATGCCCCGGCTCGTCGAGGGCTGCGATCCCTCCGGCACCCTGCGCCCCGAACTCTGCGCAATCCTTGGCGCGCAAAGCGTGACCGTGGCGGGCGGGGCCGGCGACAATGCCGCGGCAGCCATCGGCGCGGGCGTGATCAGGGACGGCACGGCATTCCTGTCGCTTGGCACCTCCGGCGTGTTGTTCGCCGCGACAAACGCCTATCGGCCCGATCCGGCCACCGCCGTGCACAGCTTCTGCCACGCGGTGCCGGACACTTGGCACCAGATGGGCGTGATCCTGGCCGCCACCGACGCGCTGCAATGGCTCAGCCGCCTGACCGGGCAATCCGCCGCGGCACTGACCGCCGACCTTGGGGCCCACACAGCCCCCGGCAGGCCGCTGTTCCTGCCCTACCTCGGCGGCGAACGCACGCCGCACAATGACGCACAGATCCGGGGGCAGTTCCTGCATCTTGAGCATCTGACCGACGCAAAGGCCGCAGCGCGCGCGGTGCTCGAAGGGGTCGCCTTTGCCTTTGCCGATTGCCAGTCAGCGCTGGCCGCGACAGGCACCCGGATCGACAGTGCGCTGGTGCTGGGCGGCGGGTCGAAATCCGACAGTTGGGTGCAGATCCTTGCCACGGCCCTCAACATCCCCTTGCACCTGCCCGCAGCCGGCGACTTTGGCGCCGCTCTCGGCGCGGCGCGTCTGGGTATGATGGCGGCCACGGGGGCGGACGCGAGCATTGCAACCGCGCCGCCGATCGCGCGGACCTTTGCGCCCGACCCCGCGCTGGTTCCCGCCTTTGGCGAGGTGCATGATCGTTATCGTGCGGCCTATGTGGCGCTGAAACAGCTATAGAGCGTTACCCGCAACGGGATTTCACATTACTTACAATTACTTAGGTCGAGTTACCCATGGGTAACCGCCACCCCTGCCCTTTAATCAGCGAATTTTCGGACCACCCTTCAGGGCATTCTCGAACGCCTTCACAGCGCTTTCAAGCCGATCTTTTGGGATTGTCGCAAAGTCGCGGCCGCTGACGATCCGGCACTCGCCACGCCGTGCTGTCACCTTTGTCTCGCCCACGAAAAACTCAAACTTCTGCTTCGGCTCGACCCGCTTCACGGGCTTCGCCGCCGCCTTCAGTTCCGCCAGGAAGGCGGTCAGAACATCCGTCTGCGCCGCCGCATCAGCGCAAGTCGCAAGCCGCTCGCGCAGGGCATCGGCCTGCGCCCCGGACGTGATTGCGCGCGACACCTCGACGCCGAGGTTGCGCGACACTTCCTTGGGAAATTTCAGGTCGTCGCCCAGGGCCACCAGCAGGAATACAAAGCCACGGATGTAGGAGCGTTTCGTCTTGTGCAGCGCGCCGTAAAGCCGGTTGACCAGCTCCGCCGGATCGCTTTCCTCGACGCCCGCGTCCTGCGCCGCGGTTATGGCCACCTGCGCCATCTCGGCAAAGGTCAGATCCTCGCGCACTACGTTCTCTTCGACCATGTCGACATAGCGCGCGATGCGGTCGTCCGTCCCCTGCTCTATCCGCGCGACGATCGTGGCGGCGCCGCCCTTTTCGCTGTTGAGCTGTTTCAGCGCGGTATAGCGACGCCAGCCTTTCTTGAGCTGGTAGCGGCCATCGGGTCCGACGTAGACCTCGACCGGCTCTTTCTGGCCACGCTCGCGGATCGAGGCCTTCAGCTCATCCATCTCGTCCGAAGCGGCAACGGCTTCAAGTTCAAGCCGGTCGCGCGGCAAGTCGTCGGTGTGGATCTCGTCGAGGGGGATATGGACCAGCACGCGCCCTTCGCCCTGGGCGGCGCGAAACGCCTTGGCGTCCTCGGCGTTCTGGCGGCGCTGTGCGATCTTGGCATCGGTGGTTTCCTGCAGTGTCTCGGCCACGTCACGGACGGCGGCCCCCATAGGGCCCGGCGCGCGGTCGCGGCGGGGTTTGGCAGGCGTTGCATCGAGTGGCGCGAAGCCGAATTTGTTCTTGCCGCTCATTTGCCCTCTCCTTTTGCGTTCTGCTTCCACGCGGCAAGCACGGTGCCGCGGAATTCATCGTAGGCGCGGTCAAAGCTTTGCCGCGCGCGCTTCCAGGTTTCGCGGGTCATCTGGCGATAATCCTGCTCATAGACCGACATCTGGAACCGGCCCGATTGCTCGACCGCGCGGGTCATCTCGATCGGGTTGGCGCAGACATCCGCGCCGAACACGTTGCGAAACGCGTCCATCATCGCGGTGTGCAGCGGGTTGGCCGCCTCGAACCGAGTCATCAGCAGGCGGATATCCGAAAACCGTTTCGGAAGCGTGATCGCAGCGTCCGCTGCCAGTTGCGCGAACCCGTCCGAGATATCCTCCATCGCGTCGCCCAATTGGCCAAGGTAGCTGGTGGTGCTGTCGTATTCCCAATAGCCGGGACCGGAGGGGATATAGAGGATATCGGCGGCAAATGCCGCGTTCAGCGATTGATAGCCGATGGCCGGGGGGCAGTCGAAAATGATGATGTCGTATTGGTCGTCCGGCAGCTCGTCGAGGTAGCGTGCCACACAGCCGAAAAAGCTCCACGCCTTGTGCAGTGACCGATATTGCGCCGAGGCGAATTCGACAAAGGCCGCGTTGGCGCAGGATGGGATGATGTCGATCGTGGGCCAGCAGGTCGGCTGGATAAAGTCCTGAAACCGTTGCGACCCGATGGAGCGGACGTCGTCCGGCAGCTCGTCCGAGGCGGGGTAGGGGCAATCGTCGGGGTCGTCATAGCCTTCCATGATGCGGTCCGCCTCGCGGCACAGATCGCGGCACATGATGCCCCAGACGGTGTTCCATTCCTTGACCTCGGTGATTCCCATGGAGTGGGTCAGCGTGGCCTGCGGGTCGAAATCGACGCAAAGCACGCGGTACCCATCGAGCGCGGCGGCATTGGCGAGGTGCTGCGCCACGACCGTCTTGCCCACGCCGCCCTTGAAGTTCGAGACCGCCACGCGCATGGCGCGCCCCTTGGGGCGTTCGGGCAGCAGCACCTTGCCACGGAAACGGACCCGGCGGCGCAGCTCGTTGATCTCGTCCAGGGTGAACCAACGCTGGCGGCCGTCCTCTTCGGTAAGGCCTTGCGGCAGCGACGGGTCTTCGGCAAGCTTCTTGCGCAGGGTGTCGGCGGGGACATCGAACATGAACTGGCTGATCTCCCAGATGGAGAAGGGGCGCAGGGCCTTAACCTCTCCGGGAGAGAAGGTCGCGCGGCGCACGGCGGTCTGCTGCGCAAGGCTGCGCTCGTTCATGGCTAGAAGGTCTTTGTGATCTCTCATGGCTCTGCTCGTGTTTTTTATCGTTGCAAGATGGATAACGGGATTTCGGGAATTGGGCAAACGGTCATTTTGGAAATCTACAGAGTCGCTCTATTCCGGGCGAAGCATGGAAAAACAGGGGTTTGATGAAAATCTGGAGAAGATGTGGTGACAGCAAAGAGCCTGAAGAGGCGCTTTTGGTGACACGAGCTACCAGATATAGTGACAGCAATGGTGTCACCCTTAACCTATATACCTGATCTAAAATCATGATTTCAGGTTTGGCTAGGCAATCCCGCTTTTTGCGGTGGATTGACAGAATACGGGATTTCAGTGTTTGCTAGGGACATCGGGGAATCGGCACGCAGAGGTGGATCCCGGAGGCAGAGCGGTAACAACAGGATGAGCATCCTCTCATGGAAACACAACGGCTGACCGGGCGCGATGCGGGCGGGCTCAAGTATGATTTGCTGACGGCATTGTCCGTCGCCGGGCTGAATGGGGCACCGGTGGTGCAGACATCCCTGATGCGGCTGATCGCGCTGGTCACGGCGCGCTACAACTGGCGGGCGGATGAGCTGAGCGTGGGCCAGCGGGACATGGCGCTGATGTGGGGCGTGAATGAGCGCACGGTGAAACGGGAAATCAAACGGCTGACCGAGGCGGGCATTCTGATCTGCAAGCGCGCGGGCGTGCGAGGCAGGGTCGGGGCCTACCGGCTCGGCTATGCGCGGATCGCCGAGATGTCAGAGCCTTATTGGTCATCTGTCGGGCCTGATTTCGTGACCCGGATGGGGGAACGCTATCGGCAGGCGACGCCGGTGAAGGTGGTGCAGCTAAGAGCCTATCAGCCCGGAACAGAGCCGATTCCCGTGGCGGATGTCGGCGCGGGAACCTGGGGTGCCGTTCTGAAGGTATTGGCCGCCGAGCAGCCCGATCTGACCGGGGCATGGTTTGCCAGGCTCAGTTGTCTGGGGCTGGGGCAGGGGGTGTTGAGGTTGTCCGCGCCCTCGGCCTTTGTTCAGCGCTATGTCGAAACCCATCACATGCCATTGCTGATCCGCGCGGTGGAGCAGGTGATGGGCCCGGTCGAGCAGGTCGTGTTCGAGCGATGATTGCCCCGTGTCAGAGCCGCATCAGCGACGCGGGACGGGCAGGCCGCTGGGCACGCTATCGGGCACTCCCAGCCGCCCGGTCAAAGCGGCGGGATCGGTCAGGGTCGATAGAAATGCGGTGATTGCGGCAATCTGCCGAGTTTCCAGCGCGACCGGAGGCGTGATGACGGCGTCGGCGATGGCCTCACGCTCTGCCGGGTCCGACAGAATCGCAAAATCATCCGTCTCGAACGCGGGGAGGGGCACGCTGGCAGGATCGAAGCTGTACAGTGCGGGTACCGGGTCGGCGTGGGCCGCGATGAACCCGGAGAGGGTCGCATGGGCGCCGGCATGGCCAAATGGACCTGTCAGAGCCACATTTCGCAGCGAGGGCGTGCGAAAGGCAAACCGGTCGGCAGGATCTCCGGTCACCAGAAACCGGCCTTCGTCGCGGTGGTGGTCCTCAAAGCTGGCGGCCTTGCCCGGTCCGATTTGGGGCGCGCCCATGGCGTGAAACTGGTGGTCGGTGAGGTAAGGGCCGCTGTGACAGCGTGCGCAGCCCGCCGTGCCGTAAAACAGTGCCATGCCGTCGGCCGCAGCGCCGGTCAGCGTGGCATCGCCCCGCAGCACCGCATCGAAGGGCGCCGTGTCAGAGCGCCATTCGAACGCCATGAAGGTTGCGATGGCGTTGGATATGTCGGTGAAGGCAATGTCATCGGGGCCGGTAATGTGCGGATAAACCCTGCTAAACGCGGTGGCATAGGCGGGAAGTGCTGCCACCCGGCGCGCGATCAGGTCCCACGCGCCGCCCGGCCCGGTGATCAGCCCCTGCCGCACGGCGCGCCCGATGTCGTTTTCGCGGTGACCGCCGGCCATTTCATCCCGGCTGAGCACGGGGAACATGGTTTGCGCCGACAGCGCCGAAGCAAATCCCGTCACCATATCCGCGTCCATCGGTGTGCGCAGGCCGCCGGGATGGTCGGGGGCTGCCTCGAGCCTGCCGTCGTGAAACAGCACGGTAAAGGGGGCTGCACCGAGGTTGAACAGGGCCGGTGCGTTGCGGGGGATGCGGTCTTCGGGCGGGTGATCGGGATCGACGCGGCGCGCGGGGCCAAGGCCCCTAGCGCCTTCGCCAAATGCCAGAGCCACCCCGTCGCCGGTGCCAAAGGCCGGGTGGTGGCAGGTGGCGCAGGCAATGTTGCGGTTGCCCGACAGGATCGAATCGTAGAACAGCAACTGTCCCAGGCGCGCTTCGTCGGGGTTCACCGGGGCGAAATCGCTGTCCGGGATCGGGGCGGGGAGGGGCTCTGCCGCGATCGGGCCCGCGCAGAGCAGCAACAGAAGGAGAGGTTTGAACATAGGGGGCTTTTCCCTGAGGTTTTGCGGCAGTAGACACCAGCGGCGGAGAGGTGCCAAGCCCGGAGCGCGGTTTGCGCCCGGATGACCTTGAAACCGACGGTGTTAGCGGTATCCTGCCGGGCAGAAGTGCACCGGGAGGGGCGCAGGGAAGGGAAGACCATGACCCTATTGATCGCCGATGTGGGCGGGACGAATACGCGGGTCGCCATGGTGACCGCGGGGGCGGATGCGCCTGAGGCGACGCGCCATTTCAACAATGCGGATCACGGCTCGCTTTATGCGGTTCTGGATGCGTATCGGGACGATGTCGGCACCGGTGCGATAGCCGCATGTTCGGTGGCGATGGCGGGGCCGGTGCGCGGCGGGCAGGGGCGGCTGACCAACCGGGGCTGGGATATTTCGACCGCGGGACTGCGCGAGGTGCTGTCGTGTGACCGGGCGCTGTTGCTGAATGATCTGACGGCGCTTGGCTATGCAGTGCGACGGCTGCCCGCGGCAGGCAAGCGGCAGGTGGCGGATACCGGGGCCGCGCGCGTGCGTAACGGACAATCCCTTGTGGTCGGGATCGGGACCGGGTTCAACCTGTGCCCGGTCAAGACGGCGGCTGACGGATCGGTCCGGTGTTTCGAGGTGGAGGCAGGCCACGTGAGCCTGCCCCATCCGCTGATGGACCGGTTGCGCGCGATTGTCGGCGATGCGGCGCCGCGCACGGTCGAGGACGTGTTTTCGGGCGACGGGCTGGCGCAGTTCCACGCGCAGCGGGTGACGGGCGCGCAGATGAGCGCGCGGGAAATCGTCGAGGCGCATGAAGCGGGCAGCGATGCGCAGGCGACGCAGACGCTGGGGCTTTACATGGGGTTGTTGGGGCAGCTGTGCACCGAGCTTTCGCTGCAATACATGCCGCTGGACGGGATCTATTTCGCGGGCAGCGTGGCGCGGGGGATCCTGATGCCCACGTTCTATGATGCGCTGCTGGGCGAGGGCGCGGAGGCCGGAAAGGTCGGCAACCTGCTGCGCGACATCCCGAAATTCGTGATCCTCGATGATGCTGGTGCGCTTTTGGGGTGCATCGAGGCGTTGGAGCAGATGCAGGACGCATAGTCTAACGGGCATGTTAGAGACGCCTGCGGGGCGCGGACGTCTTTTGGCGGCGTAGCCTCGCGTGTATTCATGGTTGAGACGGCAGGCTGTCCCGTTGTACCCTCGTGGTTTGACCACTGTTATACCGGCCCCGGGCGTATCCATCCGGCGCGGCAAAGGAACGGCCCATGACCACAGCGCTTATCACCGGTTCGGCCGGGTTTATCGGGTATTTCACCTGCCGTCGCCTGCTGGACGAGGGGTGGACCGTCATCGGCGTCGACAGCATGAGCGATTATTACGACGTAAAGCTCAAGCAGGCGCGGCTGGATCTGCTGTCCCCCTACGCGGGCTTCAGCCAGGTGAAGGGCAAGGTCGAGACGCCCGGACTGTTGATGGATTTGTTTGCGGCCCACAAGCCCGACATCGTGATCCACCTCGCGGCGCAGGCCGGGGTGCGGTACTCGATCGAGAATCCGACAGCCTATTTCGAGACCAACCTTGGCGGCACTTTCCAGTTGCTTGAGGCCGCGCGGGCGCATCCGCCGCGCCACATGCTGATCGCATCAAGCTCGTCCGCCTATGGGGCCAATACGCAGATGCCCTATCACGAGACCATGAAGGCGGACCATCAGATGTCGCTTTATGCCGCGACCAAGAAAGCCTCTGAAAACATCGCTCACAGCTACAGCCATCTGTTTGACGTTCCGATCACCATGTTCCGGTTTTTCACGGTCTACGGCCCGTGGGGGCGGCCCGACATGGCGCCGCATAAATTCACCTCGGCGATTCTCGAAGGACGGCCGATCGACGTTTACAATTATGGCCAGATGCGCCGCGATTTCACCTATGTGACCGATCTGGTCGAGGCGATCTTTCTGCTGATCGACGCGGTGCCGGATCATGTGGCGGGGCAGGGGGCGATTGACGGGGACAGCCTGTCTGCCGTGGCGTCGTTCCGGGTGGTGAACATCGGCAATTCGGCCACTGTGCCGCTTTTGGATTTCATCAAGGCGATCGAGGTGGCGACTGGCCGGGAGGCCATACAGAACCTCATGCCGATGCAACCGGGCGACGTGCCCGCGACCTGGGCGGATGCCAGCCTGCTGAAGGCGCTGACCGGCTATGTGCCGCGCACCGATGTGGCGACCGGCGTGGCGCAGTTTGTGGCGTGGTACCGGGAATATTACAAGATCTGAGTGGTTGAACGACGCCCTCACTTGTCGACTTCCATGAAATGATAGACGTCTATCATTTTTCGGTCTAGGGTCTGCGAAACCACGGCCAAAAGGGGGTGTCATGGCAAGTCAGACCAAATCGCCGACGCTTTCGGATGTGGCGCAGCGCGCCGGGGTCAGCTATGCGACCGCCGACCGGGTGGTGAACGCGCGCGGCCATGTGGCCGAAAAGTCCGCGCGCAAGGTGACGGCGGCTGTGGCCGAACTGGGCTATGTGCGCAATGTTGCCGCCGCCAACCTGTCGCAGCAGCGTGAGTATCGTTTCGTCTTTGTGTTCCCCGACGGGGCCAATGCGTTTTTCGCGCGGATGCGCGACATCCTGGCGGCGCGTCAGCCGGGGCTGTCGCGGGCGCGCACGCGGATCGAGGTTGCACAGGTGCCCGCGTTCGAGCCGGAGGCGCTGGCCGCACATTTGGAGCGGGTGGCGCAGAGCCGCCCCGACGGGGTGGCCGTGGTCGGCATTGACAGCGCGGCGATTGCCGCTCCACTGGCCGCGTTGCGCGGCAGCGGCGTGCCGGTGGTGTCGCTGGTGTCGGACCTGCCCGAGACCGGGCGCAACGCTTATATCGGCATCGACAACCTGATGGCGGGGCGCATGGCGGCGCGGCTGCTGGGGTTGTCGCATGGCGGGCGCGCGGGCAAGGCGCTGGTGGTGCTGGGCGCGCTCAATGCGCGCGACCACCGGGACCGGCTGGCGGGCTTTCACGCCGTCTTGCGCCGGGATTTCGGCGCCGTTGCCGTGCTGCCGGAAATTGAGGGGCGCGACCGGGCCGAGGTGGTCGAGGCGCGCGTATCCGAGGCGCTGGCCCGCGATCCCGACATCAGCGCGATCTATTGCATCGGCGGTGGCCGCCGCGGGTTGCGCCGCGCGCTTGAACGCCACGGCCGCCCGGTGTTCTGCATCGTGCACGATCTGTTGGATCACACCCGCGCGGGCCTTGAAGAGGGGCTGTTCGACGTGGTTCTGGACCAGCGCCCCGAAGAAGAGATCGACGCCGCGCTCAGCCTGATGCGCGCGCTGGGTGACCGTGTGCCGCTGCCGCCGCGCGCCCCGCTCCTGCCGATGATATTTCTCCGCGACAATCTCCCACCTCAGCCATGAAAGGTTTCACATGAGCCAGTTTTTCGAGGGCATCGCCCCGCTTCGTTTCGATCCGCAGGCATCGGGTCTCGGTTTCCGCCACTATGACCCGGACGAAGTGCTGGGGGGCAAGCGGATGGAAGATCACCTGCGGTTTGCCGTCGCCTATTGGCACAGCTTTGCCTGGCCGGGGGGCGATCCCTTTGGCGGGCAGACCTTTGACCGGCCGTGGTTCGGCGAGACGATGGAGGGGGCGCGGATGAAGGCAGATGTGGCCTTTGAGCTGTTCGGGATCCTCGGCGCGCCGTTCTTTTGTTTTCACGATGCCGATGTGCGCCCCGAAGGTGCGAGCTTTGCCGAGAGCCGCCGCAATTTCGAAGAGATCATCGACATCTTTGAGGCAAAGATGGCCGGGCAGGACACGCGGCTGCTCTGGGGGACGGCGAACCTGTTTTCGAACCGCCGGTTCATGGCAGGCGCGGCCAGCAACCCTGACCCCGATGTCTTTGCCTGGTCGGCGGCGACGGTCAAGCTGTGCATGGACGCGACGCACCGGCTGCAGGGTGAGAACTATGTTCTGTGGGGCGGGCGCGAAGGGTATGAGACGCTGCTCAATACCGATCTCAGCCGCGAGATGGAGCAGATGGGTCGGTTCCTGAGCATGGTCGTCGAATATAAGCACAA
>JBFFQZ010000076.1:0-10946 GCA_041573235.1 Sulfitobacter sp.
GCACCGCCGATGCCCATGATCAGGTGATACCCGATGAAAAGCGCGCAGAGCGTCATCACCAGCAGCGGAATGAAGCCACCGGTGTTGAAATACCAGATCAGACAGATGAGCGACAACGAACCGGCGGTTGCGTTCAGGATATGACCGCCGGGAAGCTTTTCCGCCGCCGACGATACCTTGCCTGCCAGCTTGCCATAGGCGATCACGGAACCGGTGAAGGTCACCGCGCCAATGAACACGCCCAGGAACAGCTCGACCCGCAGGATGTTGATCTCGACCGATGTCTTCTTGGCGATGAGCGCGGCGAAGGTGCCCAGCTCTTTGGCGTTGCCGCCATCGGCAAGATATCCGGCCACGCGGCCGATTTCGAAATGGGCGATCAGGCCGACGAACACCGCCGCCAGACCAACCAGCGAGTGCATCGCCGCGACCAGTTCGGGCATCTGCGTCATCTGCACACGCGTCGCCAGCTGATAGCCGATGGCCCCGCCGCCCGCGATCAGCACGATCGCCAGCCACCACAGGCCGGCACCCGGCCCGATCAGCGTCGCCGCCACCGCCAGCGCCATACCGACGATGCCGTACCATACGGCGCGTTTTGCGCTTTCCTGTCCGGACAAACCGCCCAGCGACAGGATGAAGAGGATCGCCGCAACTACATAAGCCGCTGTTGTAAATCCAAAATCCATGATCCTCGCTCCTTTAAGATTTCTGGAACATGGCGAGCATGCGCCGTGTCACGAGGAAGCCGCCGAAAATGTTGATCCCACACATGAAGATCGACACGGCAGCAAGAATGATCACCAGCGCCGAGCCGGAGCCGATCTGCATCAGCGCCCCCAGGATGATGATCGAAGAGATCGCGTTGGTGACCGCCATCAGCGGCGTGTGCAGGCTGTGTGCCACGCCCCAGATCACCTGGAAGCCGACGAAAACGGCCAGCACGAAGACGATGAAGTGCTGCATGAAGCTTGCCGGTGCCACCAGACCCACGGCCAGCAGCAACGCGCCGCCCACGGCCAGCAGAGTCACCTGGTTCTTGGTCTGCGCCTTGAAGGCCGCGATTTCGGCGGCTTTCTTTTCTTCGGCGGTCAACTCCTTGGGCTTTTCCTTCTTCGGTGCCGCCGCAATGGCCGCAACCTTTGGTGGTGGCGGCGGGCAGGTGACCTCCTTGGCGTGCGCGATGGTCGCACCCCGGATCACGTCGTCTTCCATGTTGTGGTTGATGACGCCGTCCTTTTCAGGGGTCAGGTCGGTCAGAAGGTGGCGGATGTTCGTTGAGTAAAGAGTCGAGGCCTGTGTGCCCATCCGGCTGGGAAAATCGGTGTAACCGATGATCGTCACGCCGTTGTCGGTGACGATTTTCTCATCCATGACGGTCAGCTTGCAGTTGCCGCCCTTCTCCGCCGCGAGATCCACGATGACCGATCCGGGCTTCATCGCCTTGACCATGTCCTCGGTCCACAGCTCGGGCGCCTCGCGGTTCGGGATCAGCGCGGTGGTGATCACGATGTCCACCTCAGGCGCCAGTTCACGGAACTTGGCCAGCTGCGCTTCGCGGAATTCAGGCGAGGACACAGAGGCATATCCGCCCGAGGCGGAACCGTCCTGCTGTTCTTCCTCGAAATCGAGATAAACGAATTCAGCGCCCATCGATTCCACCTGTTCGGCCACTTCGGGGCGCACGTCGAACGCCAGCGTGATCGCACCCAGGCTGGTGGATGTGCCGATGGCGGCAAGACCGGCCACACCGGCGCCGACCACCAGAACCTTGGCCGGGGGCACCTTGCCCGCGGCCGTGATCTGGCCGGTGAAGAAGCGGCCGAAATTGTTGCCTGCCTCGATCACCGCGCGGTAGCCCGCGATGTTGGCCATCGAGCTGAGCGCGTCCATCTTCTGTGCACGGCTGATGCGCGGGATCATCTCCATCGCGATGACGGTCGCGCCTTTCTTGGCGGCGGCCTGCATCTTTTCTTCGTCGGCGACCGGGCTGAAGAACGAGATAAGCGTCTGGCCGTCGCGCAGCCTTTTCATCTCTGCATCGTTCGGCACGCGCACCTTGGCGACCACATCGGCGGCTTTCCAAAGTGCGGCGGCGGTCTTGACAACCTCCACTCCCGCTTGTTCATAAGCGGCATCATCAAAGCCAGACAGCGCCCCTGCGCCGCTTTCGATGATGCATTCATGTCCCAGCTTTTGCAGCTGTAGCGCGCTGTCGGGCGTCATCGCCACCCGGCGCTCGCCCTCGAATACCTCTTTAGGTGTCCCGATCTTCACTCAAAATCCCCCAAAATTGCTTGGTGCCGAAACTGGCGTGTCGCAGATACTGCGATCACCTAGCGCGCGCGCCCGCGACGCACAAGCGCAGCAGCTTCATAATACACAGCCTTTTGCACCTTTTTCCGGCGTTGAGCCTGTTTTTTACTCATTTCCCTGTTTTTTCCCGCATGGTAAGATTGTGTCGCCTGATCGCATCGTGGCGCAATAATGCATCACATGCAAAAAAGAATCGGTCCGCGATGCCGTCATGTAAGAAGCGCCCCCCTTTCCGGGCCTCGCCGTCCGATCTAAGATCGGGCAACACGGAGGGAAACACACAATGACACTGAACGGAAAACATGCGCTGATCACTGGCGGTGGCACGGGCATCGGCCTGGCGATCGCGCATATGCTTGTGGAAAAGGGTGCGCATGTCACCATCACCGGTCGACGCCAGGAGGTGCTCGAGGACGTTGCCACCGACGGGATGACCGCAATGGCAATGGACGTACGCGATGAAGGGGATGTCGTGGCGAAGATCGCCGAAGCCGTCGCCGCACGTGGTCCGATACAGATCTGCGTGCCGAACGCGGGCCTGGCGACCGGCAAGGCCGCGCACAAGACCGAAATGACCTTCTGGCGCGACATGATGGCGACGAACCTTGACGGCGCCTTCCTGACCATCCGCGAGTGCCTGCGCGGGATGCGCGAGACCGACTGGGGCCGGGTCATCGCGGTGTCGTCGATGGCCGGGCTGAAGGGGTTGCCGGGTGCTGCGTGCTACAGCGCGTCCAAACACGGGATGATCGGCCTGATCCGCGCGCTCAGCGAGGAATACATGGGCAAGCCCTATACGTTCAATTCGCTCTGCCCGGGGTATGTGGACACTCCGATCGTGTCCCGGAACACGGAATCGATTTCTCAAAGAGCCGGTATTTCGGAAGATGAGGCGCGCAAGATGATGGTGAACGCGAACCGTCACAAGCGTCTGATCAAGGTAGACGAAGTGGCCGCCGCCGCCGCGTGGCTGGTAAGCCCGGGTTCTGAAAGCATCAACGGTCAAAGCATTGAAATCGCCGGCGGGCAGATGTGATACCAAGGTGGGCGACACGCCCACCTTACTCTGCACCGCAGGAACCGATTGTGCGGTCTTTCGCGTTTACGGGCCATTAACCACGTAACCCTAGACTTTGGTGATGTCCTGCTACACCCGCCTGAAACGGCCCGGCGGCACGTATTTCTTCACCGTGCGCCTGACCGATCGCCACTCTGACCTGCTGATCCGGCAGATCGGGCTGTTGCGCGCGGTGACACGCCGGACCCGTGCGCGATATCCCTTCGATATCCGCGCGATCACCGTGCTGCCCGCAACGATCCACACCATTTGGACGCTGCCACCTGACGATGCAGAGTTCGCGCGGCGCTGGTCCATGCTCAAAGCGCTCTTTTCACGCGAGATGCCAACACCACCGAATCGCCGGATGTCGGAAATCAGGCGCGGCGACAAGGCGATCTGGCAACGGCGTTTTTGGGATCATCTCATCCGCGATCCGCAGGATTTCGACGCGCACCGACAGATGATCTATGCGAGCCCGGTACAGGCAGGGCTGTGCGCGCACCCTGAGGATTGGCCATTCTCCTCGCTGCATCGGGATTTGCGGTCGGGGTTGGACCTGCGGTCCGAGTATCCGGTCGGACATGGTGCGAAACCAAAAGCGGTGCGGGCCGCCCGCACCTTACACCACCGCCCTGTTCTTGAGTAAGGTGCAATCCCATTGCACCTTTGACCCGGCCTCAAACCGCGCGCGCAACCGCCGCGGGGCGCATGCCGGACGCCCAGTCCTGTGCCGCCGCGCCAAAGGCCTTGAACAACGGGCGCGAAACCGGATCCCGCGCGGCCTCGTATTCGGGATGCCACTGAACGGCGAGCGTGAATCCCGGCGCCCCCTCGATATAGAGCGCCTCCGGCGTGCCGTCATCCGCATAGCCATCAATCACGACCCGCGGCCCCGGCGTCTTGATTCCCTGACCGTGCAGCGTATTGGTACGCACCACTTCCGATCCCATGACCCGTGCAAAAACGCCGCCGGGCGTGAACCGCACATCGTGGCGCAATTCGAACTTCTCTTCGATCGTTCCGTCAGGTGGCATGCGGTGGTTCATACGCCCAGGCAGATCCCGGATCTCGGGATAGAGCGAACCGCCCATCGCCACATTCACCTCCTGAAAGCCGCGACATATCCCCAGGATCGGCTGGCCGGACGCCACGCAGGCCCGTGTCAGCTCAAGGGCAAGGGCGTCGCGCTGCCGGTCAAAGGCGCCATGCGCTTCGGTCTCCGGCTCGCCGTATTCCTCGGGATGGACATTGGGTCGGCCGCCCGTCAGCAGAAAGCCATCGCAGCACGCCATGAGCTCGGACGCCGAGACCAGCGCCGGATCTGCCGGTATCAGCAATGGCATGCAACCCGCGACCTCCGCGATGGCCCGGCAGTTCATCACCCCACCGGCATGCACCGGATACTCGTCGTTGATAAGATGGCTGTTACCGATAACGCCGATGACGGGCCGGGACATACCGCAAGCTCCTCGTTTGAAACAGATGACGCCAATCTAGCGTCCTTGGATCAAACCCTCAACACCGCAAAAGCGCACATGCCTGCCCAGCAGGCACGCACGCTTCTTTTTTCAGCAGCAGATCAGATCTCGCCGATCAGATTTGCGGCTTCGATCCCGGCCATCGCCGCAATCGCGTCATTGTCAGAGCTGTCGCCCGTCACGCCGACGGCCCCGACAACGGCGCCCTTGGCGCTGCGCAGCAGCACACCGCCCGGCACCGGCACGACCTGCCCGCCGAACAGCCCGTTCACGGCATCCATGAAATAGGCCTGCTGTTCCGCGCGTGCCATCTGCGCTGTCCCCGCCATGCCCAGCATGACCGACCCGTAGGCCTTGCCGTGGGCGATCGCAAAGCGGCCCGGCGCCGCGCCATCCTGACGTTCAAAGGCAATCACATGCCCTCCGGCATCCAGCACCACCACGGACAGCGGTTTCAACCCCAACTCCGAGCCTTTTTCAAACGCCTTGCGGATCACTGTCCGCGCTTTTCTCAAAGAAACACTCATTTTCTCAATCCTTTCTCAGAAGTTCTCAACCCGCCGCCTTCAACTCAAGCCTGCGCGCATGCAGCACCGGCTCGGTATAACCCGACGGCTGTTCGGCGCCCTTGAGCACCAGTTCACAGGCCGCCTTGAAGGCGATCCCGTCATAGCCGGGCGCCATCGGACGGTACAGCGGATCGCCCGCGTTCTGACGGTCCACCACTTCGGCCATTTTCCGCAGTGCGGTCATCACCTGCTCTTCGCTGATCACACCGTGGTGCAGCCAGTTCGCCAGCGCCTGTGCCGAGATCCGGCAGGTCGCGCGGTCTTCCATCAGGCCGACATCGTTGATGTCCGGCACCTTCGAGCAGCCAACACCCTGGTCCACCCAGCGCACCACGTATCCCAGGATACCCTGCGCGTTGTTCTCGATCTCGCGGGAGATCTCTTCGTCGCTCAGGTTGCGTCCGGTCATCACCGGGATCTTGAGCAGATCGTCGAGCGTGCCACGCGGCCCGCCCGCTGCAATCTCGTCCTGGCGCCCCATGACATCTACCTTGTGGTAGTGCATCGCATGCAGCGTCGCCGCCGTGGGCGACGGCACCCAGGCACAGGTCGCGCCCGCCATCGGATGCCCGATCTTCTCTTTCAGCATCTGTGCCATGAGGTCCGGCATGGCCCACATGCCCTTGCCGATCTGCGCACGACCCTTCAGCCCGCATGCCAGCCCGATGTCCACGTTGCGGTCCTCATAGGCCGCGATCCAGGCCGAGGCCTTCATCTCGCCCTTTGGCACCATCGGACCCGCCTCCATCGAGGTGTGGATCTCGTCGCCGGTCCGGTCGAGGAAGCCGGTGTTGATGAACGCCACCCGCGACTTCGCGGCGCGGATGCATTCGGCAAGGTTCGCCGACGTGCGCCGCTCCTCGTCCATGATGCCCAGCTTAACGGTGTTCTTCGGCAGGCCCAGTGCCATCTCGACATGGGTAAAGATCTCATCCGAAAAGGCGACTTCGTCGGGGCCGTGCATCTTGGGCTTGACCACATAGACCGACCCGGTGACCGAGTTGCCGCCCGCGCGGGCCAGGTCGTGCATCGCGATAAGCGTGGTGATCATCGCGTCCATCAGCCCCTCGCCCACCTCATTGCCATCGCGGTCCAGCACGGCAGGGTTGGTCATCAGGTGGCCGACATTGCGCACCAGCATCAGCGAACGGCCCTTGAGCGTGACCGTCCCGCCCTCGGGCGCGGTGTAGGTCCGATCGGGGTTCATCACCCGGGTGATCGTCTTGCCGCCCTTTTCGAAAGTCTCTGCCAGATCGCCCTTCATCAGGCCCATCCAGTTGCCATAGGCGACAACCTTGTCCTCGGCATCCACCGCCGCGACGCTGTCTTCGCAATCCATGATCGTGCTGAGCGCGGATTCGAGGATCACATCGGCCACGTGCGCAGGATCGTCCTTGCCGATCGGGTGGCTTGCGTCGATGCTGATTTCAACGTGCAGGCCGTTATTTTTCAACAGGATGGCCGAAGGCGCATCGGCAGCGCCCTGATAGCCCGCAAACTGCGCGGGATCCGCCAGTGCGACGCCGCCGTTCGGCCCCACACCTTCCAGCCCGCCGTCCACGACCCGGTAGCCGACCAGCGCGGCATGACTGCCGGACGCCAGCGGTGCCGCCTCGTCGAGAAACGCCTTTGCCGCCGCGACCACGCGCGCGCCGCGCTCGGCGTCATAGCCGCCCGCCTTGGGCAAATCGCCCAGCGCATCGGTTCCGTAGAACCCGTCATAGAGCGATCCCCACCGCGCATTCGCCGCATTCAGCGCGAAACGGGCGTTGGTGATCGGCACAACCAGCTGGGGTCCCGGGGTCGACGCGATCTCGGGATCAACATTGGCCGTCTCGATCTTGAACGGCGCTCCTTCCGGGACGAGATATCCGATTTCACGCAGGAAGGCCTGATAGGCCACCGGATCATGATCCTGACCCTGACGGTCGCGGTGCCATGCGTCGATCTGCTTCTGGATCTCTTCGCGCTTTTCCAACAACGCCCGATTCTTCGGGCCCATCTCATGCACGAGAGCTGAGAAGCCCGACCAGAAGGCATCGGCGCTTACATTCAGACCGTCCAGTGCCCGCTGCTCGATGAAATCTGCCAGGCGGCTGTCGACTTGCAGCCCGTTCCGATCAACACGTTGCATCATATGTCTCCCCGTTGTGTGCGAAAGTTTCCGATAGGAAATTCAATTGACGCAAGGGATAGGGCCATCGGACGCAGCCTGCAAGAGGGTTTGGGCGCGCTTTGGTAAAATTTTCTTACCAATTATCCCGAATCCGCCTTTCGGGCACGACGGCACCGTTCCGAACAATAGCGTACCGCGTCCCAGACATCAGCCCATTTGCGCCGCCACACGAACGGCCGCCCACAGGTCGCGCAGATCTTGCTGGGAAGATCGCATTTTTTCTTATGCTTTGCCATACCGGGCGACATAGCGCGTGACCTGCGCACAAACAGACTGTGCCGCCCACGAAAAAGGCGCCCCCGCAGGGACGCCCCTTTAAACGGACGAAACCAGCCTTCAGTCGGTTGCGACAGTCGGTTCGACCCCGGTGGTCACGGCGCCGCGATCTTCCGTCTTGAACACATTGAAGATCACAAGAGCCAAGAGAATGAGCCCGGCGGCGATCAACGCGCCCTTCACTCCGTAAAGCGATGGCTTGTGACGGCGTTCCTGGGTTTTGATGTTCGTATCGGGTGCGGACATGATATGTTCTCCTCATTTCGATAGGCAGCCTGCTTGCGGGCAACCTGTTGCAGACTTAACCTATGGGTCACTGAAATGGTTCCTCGCCGAGCCGAAAAACCACAAGGACCCTGCGCATGCGCGACGCCGCCCCCCAAACGATCTATCTCAAGGACTACACGCCCTTCGGCTGGCGGGTGGAAGGCGTGTCGCTCGCGTTCGTTCTGGATCCGCACAAGACCCGCGTGCGCAGCCGGATCCAGTTCACCCCCAACCCCGATGCGCCGCAGCAGACGTTTTTCCTGCATGGCGAGGCGCTCAGGCTGATCTCGGCCAAGATCGACGGGCAGGACGTGACGCCGACCCTCACCCCCGAGGGGCTGACCTGCGCCGTGCCCGACCGGCCCTTCCTGTGGGAAGCAGAAGTCGAGATCGACCCGGCGGGCAATACCGCGCTGGAGGGGCTCTATATGTCCAACGGCATGTATTGCACGCAATGCGAGGCCGAAGGCTTTCGCAAGATCACCTATTACCCCGACCGCCCGGACGTGATGTCGGTGTTTTCGGTGACCATCGACGGCCCGCACCCGGTACTGCTGTCCAACGGCAACCCGGTCAGCCAGTCCGCGCACCGCGCCGAATGGCACGACCCCTGGCCCAAACCCGCCTATCTCTTTGCGCTCGTGGCGGGCGACCTGGTGGCGCACACGGACCGTTTCACCACCAGGAGCGGGCGCGACGTGGCGCTCAACCTCTATGTGCGCCCCGGCGACGAGGGCAAATGCGCCTTCGGGATGAACGCGCTCAAGGCGTCGATGAAATGGGATGAGGACGTCTATGGGCGCGAATACGACCTTGATCTGTTCAACATCGTCGCCGTGGATGACTTCAACATGGGCGCGATGGAGAACAAGGGGCTGAACATCTTCAACTCCTCCGCCGTGCTGGCCTCGCAGGCGACCTCGACCGACGTCAACTTTGAACGGATCGAGGCGATCATCGCGCATGAGTATTTCCACAACTGGACCGGCAACCGCATTACCTGCCGCGACTGGTTCCAGCTGTGCCTCAAGGAGGGGCTGACGGTCTTTCGCGACAGCCAGTTCACCGCCGACATGCGATCTGAGGCGGTCAAGCGGATCTCGGACGTGATCGACCTGCGCGGACGTCAGTTCACCGAGGACCAGGGCCCGCTGGCCCATCCCGTTCGGCCCGAAAGCTTTCAGGAGATCAACAACTTCTACACCGCAACTGTCTATGAAAAGGGCGCCGAGGTGATCCGCATGCTCAAGACGCTGGTGGGCGATGACGCCTACGCGCGGGCGGTGGAGCTTTATTTCAACCGCCACGACGGCGATGCGGCCACGATCGAGGACTGGCTGCGCGTGTTCGAGGACACCACGGGCCGCGATCTGACCCAGTTCATGCGGTGGTATGCGCAGGCGGGGACGCCGCGCGTGAAGGTCGAGGAAGACTGGAAGGACGGCGCCCTGACGCTGACCTTCACCCAGACGCTCAAACCCTCGGCCGCCACGCCGGACCCGCAGCCGCAGGTGATCCCGCTGGCCACCGGCCTCATCGCCCCCGACGGAAGCGAAGCGGCCCCGACCCGCATTCTCGAGATGACGCAGGCCCGGCAGAGCTTTGTCTTCGAAGGGCTGGCCGACCGTCCCGTCGCGTCGATCCTGCGCGGGTTTTCCGCGCCCGTGGTGCTGGAACATGACCTGACGGACGACCAGCGTGCGCATCTGATGGCCCATGACACCGATCCGTTCAACCGCTGGGAGGCCGGGCGCACGCTTGCGCGGCAATCCCTGCTGGCCACGATCCGCGACGGGGCCGCGGCGGACGCGGCCTATCTGACAGGGCTGGGCGCGGTGGTTACGGACGAAACGCTCGATCCCGCCTACCGCGCGCTGATGCTGGCCCTGCCCAGCCAGTCGGACCTTGCCACGGCGCTGCATGACGCGGGCGACGTACCGGACCCGGCTGCCATCTACGACGCGGTCCAGGACATGCGCGATGCGCAGGCCGCGCATCTCGGCGACCAGCTTGAAACACTCTATGCCGCGCATCAGGTGACCGCGCCGTTTGCGCCGAACGCCGAACAGGCCGGCGCGCGGGCATTGTCGAACGCGGTTCTGGCGTTGCTGACCCGGCGCGACGGCGGGGCGCAGGCGCAGGCACAATACGCCGCCGCCGACAACATGACCGCGCAGCTCAGCGCGCTGGCCAATGGCATCCGCGCGGGCAAGGACGACACGATGCTGGCCGCGTTCGAGGCCCAATGGTCGCAGGACCGGCTGGTGATGGACAAATGGTTCGGCCTGCAGGTGATGGAGGCCGAACCCGAAGACGCCGCCGCCACCGCCGAGAGACTGACCGCGCATCCCGATTTCAACTGGAAGAACCCCAACCGCTTTCGCGCCGTGTTCGGCACATTGGCGATGCATCACGCGGGCTTTCATCATGTCAGCGGCGCGGGCTACCGGCTGCTGGCGGACTGGCTGATCCGGCTCGATCCGGTCAACCCGCAGACAACCGCGCGCCTGTGTTCGGCCTTCCAGACCTGGAAACGCTATGACCCCGCGCGACAAAAGATGATCCAGGCCGAGGTCGGCCGGATCCTCGCCACCGACGGCCTGAGCCGCGACACCACTGAAATGCTCACAAGGATATCTGCCGCATGACACGCCCTCTTTGCCTTATCACCGGTGCCTCCTCGGGCATCGGCGCCGCCTGTGCCATTCTGGCCGCCCAGCGCGGGTATGACGTCGCGATCAGCTACCGCTCGGACCGCGCAGGCGCCGAAGCGACCGCCGAGGCCGCCCGAGCCGCGGGCGCGC